>JAFZQN010000118.1 GCA_017620375.1 Lachnospiraceae bacterium | reverse complement strand
GTCCTTGGCCTTGATGATCATCTGCTCCTCGTTATCAAACTCGTCCTCGATATCGCCGACTATCTCTTCTAAGATATCCTCCATAGCTACAAGTCCGGCGGTCTGACCGTACTCATCTATTACGATAGCCATGTGGTTTTTCTTGACCTGCATCTGATTGAACAGCTCATCTATCGTCATGGTATCGGGTACAAAGAACGGCTTTCTCGCAATGTCCTTAAGCTTCTTTGATGTGTTGCCCGATACATAGGCCTTAGCCAGATCCTTTAAATGGAGCACTCCGACGATATTGTCTATATCATCGACATACAGCGGGTATCTGGAAAAAGCCTCTCCCGCCATGAACTTGAGCGCTTCTTCCATGTTCATCTCCGCATCAACGGCCACTATCTTGGTCCTGTGCGTCATGATGTCCTTGGTCTGTTTCTCATCAAAGGATATGATGTTTGAGATCATCTCGGCTTCGTCATCATCGATAACACCCTGTTCCTGACCTTCGTTTACGATGGATATGATCTCTTCCTCCGTAACATTGCTCTCAAGGTCCTTCAGCCTGATACCGAAGGGGAACAGCAATACCGCACAAAATCCTTCAAGGAGTGCACTTAACGGTCTAAATATATAAGTAATGACCTGCATGAAGCCAAACAGCCTGTAGAACTTCTTTTCCGTGTTCCTGTTACCGAGTCTGTCCGGAAGGATGTAGGTAAACAGGATGAGCAGGAAGATAAGCGCTATGGTGCTGATAGCTATGAGGATACTTCTCGCCATGGCATTACCAAATATCTCGAGCAGCCACTCAAGCGGTCCTGCCGCAAAAAGTATGCCCGATACTATCCATGCGATACCTCTTATCAGCCAGCAGGCGTTATAGAAGTTTCTCTCATGCCTGTCTATGAACTTAAATACCTTTTCGCAGTCCCTTCCTTCACTCTCACCACGGGCACGCAGCTCATTTTCGCTGGCATGCTCAAAGGCCGATTTGGCCAGGGCTACAAAAAAATCAAATATGGCGATAAGTACGATTATGATCGTACCCACCAAAGGATCTATCCCCATTTTATTCCTTTCTTGTCCTGTCAATCAACAAGACCTTCGTATATTCTCTTTAGGTCCTCAAATGTAAGATCAGGTTTGATGTCACCGGCATCGATCAACTCCACGGTAGCCTCACCGGTAAGTACGCACACCGCATCCACCTTGGAGTTGATACCCGACAGTATATCGGTATAGAGCCTGTCTCCTACCACCACGGTCTCATCACGTGAGACACCGTATTTTTTCATGACATTTTCTATCATCACGGGCTCAGGCTTTCCTATATATATAGGCTCACGTCCGGTCACATTCTTTATCACAGCACATATGCTGCCGCAGTCCGGCATAAATCCGTACGATACGGGACACGCTAAGTCAGGATTGGTAGCCAGGAACGCCACATCCTGTGTCTGCAGGATCTCGCAGGTCCTGCACAACTTTTCCATATCCATCTCCGTATCAAAACCTACTACGACCACATCCACCTTTTCCGCATTTTCCGTAACATCGACACCTGCGTTCTTAAGCCCTGTGATAAAGCTTTTGGTACCCTGGCAGTATATCTTCTTACCCGGGTAGTTTTCCGTAAGATACAGTGCAGTAGCCTGTGCCGAGGTATAGAACGAATCGATGTCGGCCGGAAGTCCTATGCGTTCTGCTTTTTTAAGGTAATCCTCCACGGACTTGGAGGAGTTATTGGTTATATATACGGAGTGTCCGTTATTCTTCTTTATATATTCCAGCAGCTGCGTAGCTCCCGGCAGCAGGGTGTCATCCACATACACCGTACCGTCTAAGTCAAAGAGCCACAGCTTTTTATTTTTCAGCCTATCGGCATTATTTCCAAAGTAATCTGTCATTATCTAAACAAAGCCTCCGCTGCGGCAAGATCGTTATGATCGTCTATCTCGAACCAGCGGCCGCGTAAAGGGCATACCTTAAATGCGGTGTCTGCCAACGCATCGTTTAAGGCTACCTCACTCCACTTCTTTAATTCCTTTTTCTCTTCTATATATTCACAGCATCTCTTATAGAAAGCATTGGCTCCCTCGCATCCGAACTTATACACATCGATGGAGCAGCCGTGTGCATCAGCCTCAGATATGGCCTTAGAGATGTCTGTGATCCTGCCGTCCTTTACCACTACCTTCATGGATTCCTCCATGTAGCGGCCTTCGTCTACGACTATGAAGCTGCCTTCGCCGGCTTCCTTAAGTCCCTCTATAACACTGCCGTCAAAGAACACGTCGGCATTCATCATATAGAAGGCTCCGATATTTCCGTCGGGGAACATGGCTTTAATGCCAAGGTAAGCAGAATACATATTGTTGGTGGATGCGTAATCCACGGACTCCACGATCTTTATGCCGGAAAACTTGTCATTTACCGCTTCGGCAAGTTTATCTGCCCTGTATCCCGATACGATCGTGATATCCTCTATCCCGTTTTCTTTTAGGTTTTCTATCTGCTTTATAAGGATCGGTTTTCCGTTGACCGGTACAAGCGATTTAGGTCTGTCATTTGTTATGGGTGCAAGCCTCGTACCAAGCCCCGCAGCAAGTATGAGCGCCCTGCTTACCTCGCGTTCCATAGTTTATAGCCTCCTATATATATTACACATTTAAGATCCTTCACTTCGTTCAGGATGACATGTGAAAGTAACTTCATTCAGGATGACATATGAAAGTATTGGTAGATTAAGTCATCACAAAAATATAGGGCTGTAATCACAAGAATTACAGCCCTGCATTATTTAAAACAAATTACATCATACCCTTTTCAAGAGCAAGAGTTCTTGTGGTAAGGTCACACACTGAAGCAGGTCCGTAGTACTGGATAGCACCGGGATATGTGAAGCAGGTCTTTACAGCCCACTCCTCACGGTTAGCCTCGAAGTACTTGAAAGGAGCACCGTCAAGCTCTACAAGAGCCTTTCTGATAACGGGCTTATCCTTACCGTTACGTCTCTCCATGTTCATCATCTTGGTGATGGGCATACCGCCGGCATTCCACTCCTCAGCGGGCTTAGCAAGGTTGGAAACCTTTGAAAGATATCCTGTGTAACCATACTGGATAAGCATGAATGCGTTGTATCCGAGTGAGTAGCAGTAATCTGCATCGAAGTTTGAAGGGAATGCGCATCTTCCTTCATATCCGAAGAAGTGATGCTGTGTTCCGAACTTGCCCTTGTATGTGCCTGCTTCCTTACGCTTCTTAAGCTCTGCAGCTACCATCTCTGCGAAAAGCTTCTCTGACTCGATGAGTGAAACCTGTACGTTTCCGTGAGGATCTCTCTCAAGGAAGAGCTGCTGCTGGATACCCTGAGGAAGGATATCAAATACCTTGAAAGCATCTGCAGATAAACCGGCCTTGATAAACTCATACTTTGCATTCCAGTCGGGAAGTGCATTGAACTTCTCTGTCTGCTCGCCTGCAAGGAGTTCGTTGATCTCTGCGATAAGAGCTGAGAACTCAGGTACGAACTCTACGATACCCTCGGGGATAATAGCTACACCGAAGTTCTCGCCGTTGTTACCACGCTTCTCTACTGCATCAGCGATGTAGTTGGTGATCTGGGCTAAAGACATCTTCTTAGCAGCTACTTCCTCACCGATAAGGCAGATGTTGGGCTGTGTCTCTAACGCACACTCGAGTGCTACATGAGATGCGGAACGTCCCATAACCTTTATGAAATGCCAGTACTTCTTAGCTGAGTTAGCATCTCTCTCGATGTTGCCGATAAGCTCTGAATATGTCTTTGTAGCTGTATCAAAACCGAATGAAGCCTCGATATCCTCGTTCTTTAAGTCACCGTCGATAGTCTTGGGACATCCGATAACCTGGATACCTGTATTGTTAGCTGCCATGTACTCAGCAAGAGTAGCAGCGTTTGTGTTGGAGTCATCGCCACCGATGATAACGATAGCTGTAAGGCCGTTCTCTTTTGCGAAGTTAGCAACTGTCTGGAACTGCTCTTCTGTCTCAAGCTTTGTACGGCCTGATCCGATGATATCAAAACCACCGGTATTTCTATATGCGTCAATGAACTTGTCGTCGAACTCTACATAGTCATTCTTAAGAAGTCCGTCGGGACCACCCTTGAAGCCGAGAAGTACATTATCCTTGTTTGTAGCCTTAAGTGCATCATAAAGACCTGAAATAACGTTATGTCCGCCGGGTGCCTGTCCGCCTGAAAGGATAACACCTACTACCTGCTTCTTAGCTACGGAAGTATTAGCTCCCTTAACGAAAGTGATCTCCTCTTTTCCGTATGTATTGGGGAAAAGTGCCTTAATCTTGTCCTGATCTGCAACGCTCTGTGTAGCTGCGCCTACTTTAACGCTTATCTCTGAGATACCGCCTCTAAGCATTCCGGGAAGCTTGGGAGTGTACTCGTATCTCGCCTTCTGAAGGGGTGAAAGATTCATTTTGATTCTCCTTTAATATAGTAAAAATTTAAACAGGAAGTATTATACCACACTATGTCAATACCTTCCAATATTTTTTTTAAAGTTTTTTGGAAACCTCTGCACAGGCATCCATAGCCTCGATAAGACAGCTTCTGAAGCCCATGTTTTCAAGGACTCTGACTGCCTCAATGGTAGTACCTGCAGGTGAACATACCATATCCTTTAACTCGCCGGGATGCTTTTCAGTCTCAAGTACCATCTTGGCACTTCCGAGTACTGTCTGTGCGGCGAACTTATATGCCAGGGCTCTTGACATACCAAGTCTTACTGCACCGTCTGCCATAGCTTCTATCATCATAAATATATAAGCGGGAGCACTGCCGGATACTGCTACTACAGCATCCATCATGGTCTCGGGTACCACTGCTGTTTTTCCTAAAGCTGAAAGAAGCTCAAGTGCTTTTTCAAGGTCATCCTGCTCTACAAGAGGGTTGGGGCTTACACCTGTCATACCTTCGCCCACAAGTGCGGGTGTGTTGGGCATGGTACGTACCAGCTTAAAGCTCTTACCTGCTGCTTCCTCAAACCATGCGATGCTCTTACCTGCCACGATGGAGATGAACAGTCTCTTCTCATCTATCTCGTCCTTTATCTCTTCCATAACGATAGGGATAACCTGAGGCTTAACAGCCAGAAGTACTATCTCGGAAGTCCTTACTACTTCCTTGTTATTCTCCGTAACATTTACACCGAAAGATACAGCCGCCTTTTTTCTCTCCGCTTCAACGGGTGATGAGCAGATGATCTCATTTCCGGGTATGATATTCTTTTTCACTATGCCGCCTATAAAGGCACTTGCCATGTTTCCTGCACCGATAACACCAAGTTTCATTTCGTTGTCCCCTTTCTAAAAGCATATATGATGATTATATCTTAAATCCGCCATAATTTCAATAAAAAATATTTAAGCGGGTGACATACATCACCCGCTTTTTATACGTTTATTTGCAGATACTTAAGAACAGTTCGTCCAGTTCCTTCATTGTATCAAGTGACAGATGATTTGACTGATTATCACTGCAGTATATTACTTCGCCGGAAGCGTATTCTGCTTTGAACGAATAGCCGAAATCATCGGGAATACCGTTGGTATGGCTATGTTCTCCGTTGTAACTGATTATGGTACTGTTCTTTATTATCGTATCAAGGTCAGTCATAAATGAGCTGTCAGTTTCGAAAGCATATTCCGTCATATCCGGTGAATAGTCATGTTCCGGTCTAAACCCATATGTCCCTGTAACTTTTCCGGTCTCCTTATCCAACTGACACTTGAAATAATATCTTCCGTACTTAAGTCCTTTTTCCTCTACACCGACTAAGCTGGCAGTGGAGGCATCGCAGTTTAGCGAAACAAGTTCCGTAGACTCTATCTTAGTTGATGCATTCTTATCCTGCGTAACCTCTGTACCGCCATTTTCATTTCGTCGGGAGCATGAGCACCCGCCTGCGATCAATACCAGTCCCATAATACTTAGTAGTATCCGCTTCATATGTCACCTGCTTTTATACTTTACTTAAGCTTGATCGACCCAAGGATAGCTGTAGCGTAATCCGAATTATAAGCAAAACCTGCCATACGTACATTGATCACCTTGTCGCCGATCACAGCGTACATCTGTGCAACATCAGAGCCAAGATAATTGTATCCTACACCCTTCCACTCAAGATCACCTGCTTTGAGGGTTACTTCTTCAGGGTTATAGGTCTGATTTTTTTCTATTGTCGCAGCAACATCCTTCTGGCTCTGTTCTTCCGTAGATAATACAAAATAGAAATAGTTCATTGCATTATCAGCCTTTTTAACCCATACAGCATTCTCGTCTTCTGCATTTGTAGTGGTACCTGTAGTAAGATTCATTCCGTCGGGGACAAGAATCTCTGAGTAGATACCCCATGAACCTGTGGTACCCTTGATCTTTTCAGCTTCGGGCTCGGGTGTGGAAGTATCGGTATTCTTTCCTGAACTGTTGCTTCCCGACGAGCCTTCATCCTTACCGCCGCATGCTGCGAGGCTGCACACCATAACCATAATACACATTAACATTACTACTTTTTTCTTCATTTTTCAATCTCCTTTTCTTCGGGCACTTTTACCACCCATTTATTTTACCTTGGTCAGTATACAAAAAAAGCGGGTGACATACATCACCCGCAGGAACCATTTTCACCACTATATTACAGAAACATCGCCATTGGTATCGGAAGATACCGATAATCATCGGTTATCCTATAGTCTCCCTTTGTTAAAATTATCCCCTTGTTAGTATTTCTTTTATATGTTCTGCAATAAAAATCTATTGAAGAATGTACACTGCTATTTCCACTTTTAACTTCTATAGGAGTAACTTTTTCATTTTCTCTGATAAGAAAATCCACTTCATATTTTTTCTTTTTATATCCATAATTAAAAGCCTCTAAATCGTGCCAAAGTATCGATAATTACTTAACTCTATATAATCAGGATACAAAAAAACAAACATAATGTCATGCAATATTTAACAAAAAATCGAACATGAAAATATACCCGTATCAACAAAAAATCGAACATGATTATGGTAGTTTGTAAGACATAGAACCGTCCCCTTTTCTTTTTTCCCTCAAAAAGAAACACCGGGACTGCCATACGGACAATCCCGGTGTTTCTATATTCATCCGGCGGTAAAACCAGAGGAAAAGGCATATTATTTAACTTTCTCGTAGTTAACAGTCTTAACGCCCGAACCCATGATCAGATCTGCGATAGACTTACATACGGACTTCTTAGCCTTGATGTAGAACTTAGCTTTCTTAGAGATTTTGTAGAATGCCTTCTCGCTTACCTTATTGACCTTAGAGCCGTTAATGTATATCTCCTTAAGCTTCTTTAAGCCTGCAAAAGCCTTGGTTCCGATAGTCTCTACATACTTACCTATCACAACTTTGGTAATGGTAGTATTGCCCTTGAAAGCTTCCTTACCGATAGTAACTACCTTACACTTAGTTCCGTCAATCTTTACTGTACTGGGAATCGTAACTTCTGCATCGGTTGTAGTAACCTTTATCAGTTTAGCTTTTCCTTCAGATATAACCTGATATACAAACTCGGTATTTCCAACTTTTACAGTCTTCTCTGCCTTGGTCTTAGTAGGCTGGGTGCCGGTATTGCTGCCTGTGTTGCTACCGGTATTGCTTCCGGTATTACTTCCCGTATTGCTTCCTGTGTTGCTTCCCGTATTGCTTCCGGTGTTACTTCCCGTATTGCTACCGGTATTGGAGCCGGTGTTGCTTCCGGTGTTGCTTCCGGTGTTACTTCCGGTGTTGCTACCTGTATTGCTGCCTGTGTTACTTCCAGTATTAATTCCGGTGTTACTTCCGGTATTACTTCCGGTGTTGCTTCCGGTGTTGCTTCCGGTATTGCTTCCGGTATTGCTGCCGGTATTGCTTCCGGTATTACTTCCAGTGTTGCTGCCGGTATTGCTTCCGGTATTGCTGCCGGTGTTGCTTCCGGTATTGCTACCTGTATTGCTTCCCGTGTTGCTTCCGGTGTTACTTCCGGTGTTAGATCCTGTGTTGCTTCCGGTGTTGCTGCCGGTGTTACTTCCGGTATTGCTTCCTGTGTTGCTGCCTGTGTTGCTTCCGGTATTGCTTCCGGTGTTACTGCCGGTGTTACTTCCGGTATTGCTTCCCGTATTGCTTCCTGTGTTGCTGCCGGTATTGCTTCCGGTGTTACTTCCGGTGTTACTTCCGGTATTGCTGCCGGTATTGCTGCCAGTATTACTACCGGTGTTACTGCCTGTGTTACTTCCGGTATTGCTTCCCGTATTGCTTCCTGTGTTGCTTCCGGTATTGCTACCCGTATTACTGCCGGTATTGCTCTTAGCATTAACTGTAATTGCCTGAGTAGCAGTCTTAGTTACGCCATCCTCTGTATAACTTATGGTTACAGCAGTATTAGCGGTAGTCAATGCAGTCGAAGGGCTAACGGTATAACCGGTTATAGGTGCTGTACTGTTATCACTGTAAGTAGCTGTAACTACCATACCGGTCTGGTCAAATGTATCACCTTCGGTATAGGTAATCTTTGTAGGTGCTTTAGTGATCGCAATACCCTGCAAAGTCTTAGGTTCTTTTGCAAAAAATTTATCTGTATAGTAATCTATTTGGATCAAATAAAGATTATATTTATTCTGATCTACCTCATTTCCGTTAGCAGTAAGCTTTGTACCGGTCAGATCAAATCCACAATCCTCGCCTGCAGTTATCACAATATGTGCTGAATACTGTTTACCTTCTTCAAACTTTTGAGACGGATCAAGAGTTATCGCCTTACCATCAAATTTCTCATACCAATTCGATATCTTTGCTGTATACTTTGCATCTCCTGTTGTAACTGTATAGTCCGGATTTTTACCAATCACGGGTTCGGTATATGTTACAGTAAGATCATTCAAAGTTTCAGAAAAGGTAACTAAAGAATATTCTTTAGAAACTCTTAATCCATTCATTCCAATAGTAATAATCTCATAACTGTTTATTTCTTCCCCATTAACTTTAATTTTAAGATTAGAAGTATCTAATTCATAACCCGAATTCGCTGCAACTAAAAAACCACAACAGTATTCTTTCCCTTTTTCAAACTTATCATCAGGATTAACAATATCGCCTGTGTCCATACAATACCATTCAATATCCCAAATGGCCAATCTGGGGTCTTCTATCACATAATCAGGATTTTCTCCAACCTTAGGTTCAGTTATCGTTAATGATATTGTATCAATAATTTGAACAGCTGTAAAAGACGCTGTAAAAACTGCCTCCTCAGGAGTTATAATTACCTTTACTGCCTCATTACGCCAATTAACGTACAACCCCATATATGTCTCATCAAAGAAAGTCCTTTTAGTTGCTTTAAGTCTGATTTCTGCAGTATATGTTTCTCCACCCTTAAAAGTATCGTTTGATGATAATAAATCTGTTTTATCATCTCCTCTATACCAAGAAACGATTTCCGCATCAAATAAATCATTGTTTTCATTTATCACTGTATAATCCGGTGTCAGGCCTTGGGCAGGTGCTGTTATATCAATTGGATAACCATCTGATAGTTTTTTAGGTGTTCTCAAAAATACTTCGAAATAGGCTTCCGCCGTTGTTGTGCCAGCTTTTAGCAAATTATAACCATCATCCTCATTTAAAGTAAGTTTTAGATCAAAGGGGCTCAATGATATTTCAGGGCCGGCTATAACTTTAATCACAGCTTTATAACGTGTATTCTCTTGTAACACACCATTAAATAATGATCCGTCATCATTTTTCCATTCTAATATTTCTGCGTTATATTTAGTATCATTTGTCACTATTTTATAACTTGGATATTCTCCTACTACAAGTTTGTCAATAGTAACTGATAATTCGTTACAGATCGGAAGTTCAGGTAATTCATATCTAACAGAATACGTTGCAGTTTTGCTGTTAAGTGCTATCCGTTGAGCGTTTACCCCATTAACCTTCAGGTTAAAATTTATACCATCAAAAGAATATCCTTCTTTAAAATTTAAATATATTTTTGCAGTGTATGTTTTACCTGCCTCAAATCTATTAAACGGTGTAGTCGAATATGGCTGGCCATCTTGGTCAAGTGTACCTTGGTACCAAACTACATCCACTGTATATCCTGTATCTTCTGTTGTCGCTGATGTATCCGGTTCAGCGTTTGCTACAGGTTCTGTAATAGTTACTGCCACTTCACTATACGATAGTTTGAAATAAACCGGTAATGAACCTGAAGAACCTTCGTAATTACAATTAAAACCGCTTTTTGCAACTCCATTGAGAGTATTGAGAGTAAGGTTATTTTTCAATGATGTTCCATCAAGAATATAGCCATCTTTTGCAGTAACCTTTACCATTGCGGTATAGTCTCTGCCTTCAAATTTGTCTGTTGCCGAAAGTTTCTTGGTCCTGTCATTTCCGATCAGCCAGTCGACTGAAACTGTATATCCTGCTTCTTCGTTACCTGTTGTAACTGCGCTTCCTGTGAAGTCAGGTGATGCTCCAACTATAGGCTCAGTAATGGTTATATTAGCTGCAGTAATCGGTTTACCTACACGTACTGTACCTTCTATTTCCGTTACTCCGTCTCTATCGTCTATGGCCTGTACTATCTGACCGTTAGTCTGCTTTTCCTGGTAGGCATATAAACAATTTTCACCAAGAAAATCTTTCAAAGACTTATTGCCTTCCATAACGTAAATACCGTCGAATGTACCACCTGTAATTTCACGCATATACGGTGAATTAATATAAATACTGCGTTTTGAAGCGTTATCATTGGATGTCACACACTTGAAATTACCTCCTGATATAACTAAGTAAAGGTCATACATGCTGTAAACAGCCTCACATGAGTATGTATCTGAACATCCAACAAAGGTACCATTCTTAATCTCCAATATTCCCAAATTTGATACAATAGCGAAAGCAGACTTTGAAATCTGCTCTTCCCCTTCAGATGAAATAGCGGATATTGTCACATTTCCATCAACTACCAACTCGCTATAGTTAAATATCAGGATAAGCTCCCCATTTTTATCACCATGGATATTGGGTGCTATAGTACCATTACCTGAAATAAACAATGCTCCATTATTATATATAAAATACCTCAGCAAAGCATAATCCTGCCCAGTACAATTTTCTCTACAATCAATCATGCAATTGACTTCAAGATGTTTTTCGACACCAGAAGGAATCTGGATTAATATTTCATCATCCAGCTGATAGTCAATTCCGCTCTGTAACTCATAATAGTCCTTGCCTTCAGTATTTGCGAACTCATTTACTACGATATATGCGTCCGTATCGCTTTGCAGTGCCGCTTTCAGATCCGCGAAGTTGTTAACTACTAAAGGATCTGTTTCTGTCCCTGAGCCTGATGGTGCAGCTTTAACAGACACCAATCCCATAGGAAGCAGAATTAATACCATGACTGCAACCATAAGAACTGCCGGCATAAATCTTGCAATCTTTTTGTTTCTCATTTGTCCCTTTTCCTCCTTATAATAAGGTTTTATCCGGTTTCCCCGGAGTTTTGTTACCTGCGCAAAAAGTTTTACGCATTTTACTTCTGCATTATAAAAAAATAACGGGTGAAATTCATCACCCGTAAGAACCATTTTTATTAAATTCTGTGTGTATCTTTTCTGTCGTCGTCATGGACTACCAAGCCCAATGCTTTGGCGTTTATGGCAAGCTCCAGGCGGTTTTTGTAGCCGGTTTTATTCAGCATGTTCTGTATGTGGCGCTTGACTGTGTTGAGGGATATGCAGTATTTCTCCGCTATCTCCTCATTTGACCGGTTGGTGGTAAGTTCTCTTAATATCTCAAGCTCTCTTTCGGTAAGCTCGGATTTTTTGGTGTCGCCGAATTCATAATCGGGTGCACTGCTCGGATATACCGATTCACCGTTCATAGTACGGTCCATGATGTCTAAGAGTGAGCTTTCATGGTATTCCTTAAACCAGAAGCTGTCTATCTTTTCCCGCTTTGCTTCTTCTATCCATTTATACTCACCGGTGGATGTGGATAATATCACTTTTATATTGGGATTATTGCTTTTTATGGCTTCGGCACATGTGAGACCATCCAGTCCTTTTTTCATCATGACATCCAGTATGACCAGATCTACCGGGTTTGTGCGGCAATAGTTTACCGCCTGCTCCGCCGTAGAAAAGGATGCGGACAGTTCATAATTTACCGTGCTTTGTATCAGCATCTCGAACAGGGTTCTGGCTACATACTCGTCATCCGCTATGACTACTTTGTATTTATTCTTTGTCTCGGACATTATGAAGCCTCCTTTTTCATTTTTATTATTATGGTAAATGCCTCATCTGCTTTTATCTCCATGGTACCGCCGGCGTTTTCCACCAGGGTGCGGAGTGATGCCAGTCCGCCGGTTTCCTTGATGGTTTTTTCGGGTACCGCACCGGAGTCCGCTGCATCTTTTTCGGGCGGTTCTCCGTTTCCGGTTAAGGTGAAGATAACTGTATCATCTTTTTCTTCCGTGGTTACGATAAGGGTATCACCGTCGGCGTGCTTTTTGGTGTTGGTGGCACATTCATTGACAGCCGAGGCTAAGATATCCCTAAGCTCTCCTTCTTCGGGGATCATACCACTTATCTTTACTCTTACCGCTATGGCTTTTGCCATCTCCATGGCTTCAGCCAGCTGGTCGACTTCGGTGTCATCCTCTTCGTATTCTTTAAGCAGGTGCATATTTGTGAGCTTCAGGGTACCTAAGAAGCTTTCCTCATCTATGGAGTCCGGATGCTCCATATAGTGACGGCTGGCGAGCAGTATGTGCCCCGTCTCGCTGTGTACCTGTCTTCTGGCATTAAGCAGCTCACGCGATATGGTGATCTGCTCTGCTCTTCTGTTATAGATCTCCAAACGGTTACGTATCTCTTTGAGCTTCTTATTCTTGCCTTTCAGCTCATCGTTTATCCTTGCTTCTTCTGTTATGTCGTTTGCCGTCAGCTGTATGTACGGCTTTCCTCTCCATGTGATGTTTTCCTGCATAAACTGCCAGGTCTTTGTGCCGTCTGAGTATATCGAATTTTGATCGTATCCTGTGATGTCGGTCATGTTTTTCCCGGTACGGCTGTGGGATATGGCGTTCATGGAAAGGTTGGCAAATACTACATTACCGTCTTCTTTCGCAAATGCCACGCCTGCAAGGAGCAGGTCTATAGCTTCTTTTACGGATGTACGGGTGAGGCTTTCCTTACGGAGCTTCTTTCTGTGCTGCGTACCCCAGAAAAGGTATATGGCTGTGATTATCTCAGCGACAAGTACTACAGCCGCCGGGAGCGAACAGAATGCCGTGGTCACCTTGGGCCATGTCCTTATGTAGTCCACATCCATGTAGTAGTAATAATCGGGCTCCACATAATGGAACTTGCCGTCCAGCATCATATAGAATGCTGCAAAGTATACTACAAAGAGGATAAGCGATATTACGGTGTTTTTGTCTTTTTTGCCCAGCCTGTAAAATGCCATGCACAGGTATCCCGCATAGAGCATGATCAGCATAGCGAAGGTGATGAGCAGTTCATCAAGACCGGTATTCATTGTTTCCCATATGGTCATGTCACTCACCGCCTTTCTGCTTTAACTGCTTTTCCTGGGCAGTAGCGGTTACACGTATATGATGTTTTTCTAACGGTATGACCTTTACGGTCATGTACAGTATATCATCCTGCTGCGCTGTGCTTACAGGGAGCGGGGTGTGTTCGGTATTTAGTTTTATGTCCGTATCGGCTGCCAGCTTAAGGCCATCTTCGCCAAATGATATCATGAGCAGTGTGGCATGCCCTATCAGCTGCTCGGTAAGTAGCTGGAAGGTGTCATAGAGGGCGATGATAGTGTCGGATGGGTATGAGGATGCCACCTCATCCACCGCTACGCGGGATATCTCAATCACGTAGTGGTTGAGATGCCTCCATGGCGAATGGTCCCCTTTCCCCTCTGAGTGGAAGGCGGTAAAGCCGCTCTCGTCCACGGATGTCTTCAGGCCTACAAACTCGAGGTATCTGCCGGACTCGGATACGGCGAGCAGCAGTTCGTTTATGTCTATTACGTCATGCTCAGATGCCATAAGGAGCATGTTTGTTTTCCTTTTTACGAATGCATTTAATACGGATACTTTCGCCACTATATCCTTAAACTCTTCGGTGCCGGGCTTTGCTTCGTTTAAGAGGTCCTCTATCCTTTTCTGGTAAGAGTACATCTCCTCGGCTATCTCATGGTATATACGATGGTGCAGGCGCAGGTATGCATTCTCTTCCTTCTGATTGTTTTCGTACTCTATAAGGGTGTTCTCACCCTCGAGCAGTTCGTTGGCTTCGTTCAGTTCTTCGTTGGCATGGCGGATGTCGCTCTCATCTTCTATCCAGAATGTATAGCCTCCGCGGATCGGTCTGCCGGAGAGTTTTCCGTCGGGTATGGGATATATGGGACCTTCAAGTGCTTTTTCCATTACATCCGGTTCAAGCTTCAGGCTGCTTGCCGAACGGTAGACGGGCGTGAACTTTTTATCGGTGATCATGACCGTCATAGGTAAACTCGCAAAAAAGCCGGCGTAGTTTTCGTTGTAAGGTATTAGCCTCTGCCTGATGGCGAACTCGAAAACGGCCAGCAATGTGAATATATGTATCTCGGGTGATTCGTACGGTGGTGTGAATTCTATGTATTTTTTTAGTGTGTGCAGCTGCGTAAGTATCAGCCAGACGGCCAGTATGCCTCCCAGGTACAGCAGCTTTCTTTTTTGTTTTAAGCCAAAGGTTTTTATCAGGAGTACAAGGCCGGAAAGGATCGCCAGTACTATCCATGCGTATGTGATGTAGAATGTGATGCGGTAAGCATATGTCCCTGACTTTCCGATAAAGTTGGTTACGTCCGGTTCGGGTAAAAATACCAGGTGGTGCAGGTCATTGGTTATGATGATGCCGGCGAGAATAGCTGCCGGGATGAGGAATATCCGTTCGTCGATCTTCGGTTTTGCCGCTCCTCTTTTGATGCATATGCAGACCATGAGGAACAGTGCGGGTATAAATGTCATGGGGATATAGTAGGCGTACCATGAAAGACGCAGTCCCGCATCTTCTCCCGCTATACGATATTTATATGCACGCAGTACCAGATAGAATATCATGAGCAGCGCCACTATCACCATATAGTTTCTGGCTCTGGACGGGAGCAGTCTCGTGTGTACCGACTGTATCCAAAAGATGATGAGTACCGTGTATATCACAAGCTCCAGACAGAAGAATAATGTTACGATAGCATAGTGCGGATCGCCCAGTGCGCTTATGTCATGTATCGTGTGCTCTATGATGTGGAATATGCCCGCAAGTATAAGGAGGCCGACAAATAGCAGTAAGTTTCTTTTTGAGTTTTGCATATGGACCTCCTTTCTATCATTTTCCCCTCATCAGTCAGCTTTGCTGACAGCTTGTCAATATTATTATAATGGGTCCGTGTGTGTTTTTCATCACTCTTAAGAACCATTTTTCTTTTAATTATAGCAGATATTTACACAAAAACAATTTAAACTTGTCCCATTAATACATATTGACTTTTTCCCTTTACTATAGTATTATCTATGTATAAAGGAAATGGGTTTTTTGTCTGGTAAGCGATTATTCGCTGAGAGAGTTGCTCGTTTCTTTTTTTATGTCTATAACATCATACAAATATAGCTTCCCATCGTTTGAATGACGTACCAGCATAGATGCATGGAAAACATTGTATCTTTCTAATTCACCCTTATCATCATATATAAGGGAGTGCAAATCGTGAGTCATATCTATACCATCCATTTTTTGCGTCTCTTTTATGCTTATGCTCACAGTTATCTCTAAAATGTTTACCAACAGCCGTTTGCAATGCATGGTTTATGTATAATTGTAAAATGTAAGTGGTCTTACACAAATAAAGAACCGGCAGACCCAAAGTACTACTTTAGATCTGCCGGTTTTGATCATCTTTTTTATTTCTTAATGTGTCCGGTTCCGCATTAACTCATTAATAATCACAAGTTATTCCAAAGTGCAATTATTGCACTTTGAAATAGACCTCGCTGCACTTTGGTTTGCACTATGAGCTCGGATTATATCTTTTACTGTATGGAAGCATTTCATTTTCAAGCTCGCATATATCTGCCAGAAAACTCTGTCCGTAGAATGTTTTTATACCCAGTTTTTGAAGCATGAAATGATTCATTGTGGTATCCGAAAAGCCAAGAAATATCTTATCATTCACCACTTTCTTTAATTCATCATTTTCAAACAGATATGGAAGCAAACGATACGTGTCATCTCCACCGATTGCACACAGAATCATATCCACGTCAGGATCGGCATAGGCATCCAACAGATCCGATGCTCTATCTTCGGGATGATTCTTAATATACTCAACTCCCTTAAGAGCATTCTTTGAAAACTTCACATGTAGTCCCATAGATTCCAACCGCTTTACACCAATCTTAAGTTCATGGTTCGCAAACTGTTCGCCGATAATTCCGCTTGATAGACTTACTATTTCTACAGTATTAATCATATTTTCACCAACACTTCCCATCTGCCGTTACGTTTGCCGTTCTCTCTATGGATCAATCCTTTTTCTTGCATTTCAACCGTTCGTCTTTTGATCGTCCTCTCGGATTTTCCCGTAAGCTCAGCTATTCTCTTTTGAGTTGCTGAAGGCTCTGTCTGTAACACTTTTATTATTGCCATTTCCTCAAGTGTCATCTTAATAGTGCCACTTTGGCTCTTTGAGGCAGGTTCTTTGGCACTTTGAATTGCACTTTGCCCCTTATAATCCACATGGATAAATCTATTCTTTAATTCATTCTTATATCCCATCAGGAGATTCTCAAAAAAACGCTCTAAATACATTGTGGTAGCACTGATTCCCTTGCCAAGATTATTATAATTAGCTCTGGCAAGTCAGCAATTCTGGCAGAAACGATATCAGCTTCTTTTGTCCCTTCTTCGATTTCGGTTCGTGTCTGTCTTTGCTCATAGTAAGACTGAATACGCTTTTGTGCTGTCTTTATGTCTATTCTGCCTTCAATATGCTCTTTAGCGGTTTCTAGCAGATACTCAGAGGTCTTTAATCCATCAACATCCTGAAGCCCAATGGCAGTTTTCCACGCAGTAGATTTCTCAGACTGCTCAGGTTCTCCCTGTCTAATATATTCTTCAAGATCCATCTGCCATTTTTCGTGATCATTTTGTGGCATTCTTATTTACCTCCGTTCACGATTCTATGATAATCTTCCATCTCGACATCAAGCGTAATCACTTTTTCCCGGGTGTTGCTCATTCGCTGTAAAAGTGCGACACATTCTACGTGTACTGTATGCCCAAACTGATCAACTCCGCGTATTTTTTTTATCTGATACCCACCTTCACACAAAATCTTTAGATCACGTGCCAGTGTCGCGCTGTCACAGCTTACATATACGATGCGGTCCGGCTGCATTTTTAACATAGTGGACAGACATGCTTCATCACAGCCCTTACGCGGAGGGTCAACCACTATCACATCGGGATGGAGCATATCATCGGATCTTTCGCCATCTAGCTTTCCTTCATAGAATGCCGGTAGTACTTCCTCTGCCTTGCCTACAAAGAATTTAGCATTTTCTATCCCGTTACGCTCTGCATTTTCCCTTGCGTCGTCTATGGCTTGCGGTACTATCTCAACTCCGTATACCTGCTTGGCACTCCTTGCCATAAATAATGATATGGTGCCTATACCGCAGTACAGATCCCATACGGTCTCATTGCCGGTGAGTCCTGCATATTCAAATGCAAGACTGTACAGCTTTTCTGTCTGCACAGGGTTTACCTGATAAAATGAAAGCGGTGAGATCTTAAATGTAAGTGCATCCCCTGTAAAAGGATATCCTTCCTTCTGCATGTCACGCACATGTATAGCATCGGTAATGGTAGGCTCTCCCCAGATAGTATGTACTTCATCACCCATGATGACATTTGTGTTTTCAGTATTGATATTTACTGAGATGCTTTTCATGCCGGGGACATGGGTAAGTTCTTCTATCAATTGTTCTTGCTTGGGTATCCAGGTGTTTTCTATACCTTTTTTATCCTTTTTGGCATCCTTGTTTATCACCAAGCAGACCATCAACTCTTTCGATGTAAAGCCCTTCCTGATCAGCACATGTCTTATAAGTCCTTTACCGGTTGCCTCATCATATGCCTCCACTTTATACTCCTTCATATAGGAAAGGAGGATGTTCAATATCTCTTCGTTTTCTTCCGCCCCCAGATAGCACCTGGTATTAGGTATGATACTGTGCGTTCTACCGGCGTAGAACCCTGCTATTGGTTGGTTTTCCTTATCTGTCCCTATAGGATACTGAGCCTTATTTCTGTAATGAAAAGGCTCCTCCATACCCACGATCGGGCTCATATGTTCTTTAATAAATTCAGGTGAAAACCCGCCTATACGGATAAGGTTTTCCGTTATTTTTCTCTCTTTAAGCTCCAGCTGTTTTTCATAGGAAAGGCTCTGTATCTGGCAGCCACCGCACTTTTCCGATATGGGACACTTAGGGATAACACGAAAAGGCGAAGCCTTTATCACCTTCACCAGTCTTGCATACCCGTATGTTTTCTTTAATTTGGTGGCACCGGCAAGGATGCGGTCACCGGGTACTCCTCCTTTTATAAAGAAAGTCATACCTTCGTATTTTCCTATACCTTCGCCGTCATTTCCGATATCGGTTATATCTATCTCAAACTCATCGTTTTTCTTCATGTGCGGACCCGACTCTTTCAATAAAAATATCTACCTAATATTTTAGCATACCAATCTCATAAATACAAGAAGGGGATGACGCATACCAACGAACGGCAGCTCGGGTATGGCCATATCTTAATATCTCTTGCAGACAAAAAAAAGAGGGATCGTGATGGGTAGTTCCCGAGACGAATTGCCTAACGGCACGAGGTGGCAGTCGCAACGCGACTGACGGAGTCCTGGTGCCACGGCTCCGTTTTGCGAAGCAAAATGGAGTGTCTACAACGTGACCTTTCACCGGGATGCTTCCCAGACAGAGTTCTTTATTAATATTCTGCGACATTATGATAGGGGCTGACGCTCAATGAGCGACAGCCCCTATCTATGATCATATTTTTTCCGGATCAATATTAATATTAGTAGATATATCCCTTAGCCTTAAGAAGCTCTGCCATAAGTACTGCTCCGCCTGCTGCGCCTCTTAATGTATTATGTGAAAGACCTACAAACTTGTACTGGTATACCTTATCTTCTCTAAGTCTACCCATACATACTGCCATGCCGCCTTCGGTATCGCGGTCAAGCTTTGTCTGAGGACGGTTGTCCTCCTCGAAGTAATGGATGAACTGCTTGGGAGCTGAAGGAAGCTCTAACTCCTGAGGTACACCCTTAAAGTTAGCCCACTTCTCTAAGATCTGCTCTTTGGTAGGCTTCTTCTTGAAGTTTACGAATACTGCAGCCATATGTCCGTTTGTTACGGGAACACGGATACACTGTGTTGTGATAACAGGGCTCTGTGCCTTTACGATCTCGCCGTTCTCGATGTGGCCCCAGATTCTTAAAGGCTCCTGCTCGGACTTCTCTTCCTCGCCGCCGATATAAGGGATAACATTGTCAATCATCTCAGGCCAATCCTTAAAGTTCTTGCCTGCACCTGAGATAGCCTGGTATGTGGTAGCTACTACTGTCTCGGGCTCAAACTCGGAAAGTGCGAAAAGTGCGGGAGTATAACTCTGGATGGAGCAGTTAGGCTTAACTGCTACGAAGCCTTTCTTGGTACCGAGTCTCTTCTTCTGGAACTCGATAACGTCTGTATGCTCAGGGTTAAGCTCCGGTACGATCATGGGAACATCGGGAGTCCAACGATGTGCACTGTTGTTTGATACTACGGGTACCTCTGCCTTTGCGTATGCTTCCTCGATGGCTCTTATCTCGTCCTTTGTCATATCTACTGCGCTGAAACAGAAATCAACCTTAGCTGCAACTGCTTCTACTTCGTTAACGTTCATAACGATCATATCTTTAACTGCTGCAGGCATGGGAGTGTCCATCTTCCATCTGTCGCCTACTGCCTCTGCATATGTCTTACCTGCACTTCTGGGGCTGGCTGCTACTGCTGCCACCTCAAACCAGGGATGATTTTCAAGTAACTGGATAAATCTCTGTCCTACCATACCCGTTGCACCGAGTATACCTGCTTTTAACTTTGCCATAATACTGTACCTGCCTTCCTTTTAGCCGTGTCTTTATACGACTTATATTTTGTTCTTTTTGTTTTTCTACGGCGTACATTTGTCCGTCTGTGAAAATATGATGATATATTATCACATAAAAATCCAAAATGCAAGTACTTTTTGAAAAAAATATTTAACAAAAAAGAGGCCTATCACCGCCCCTTTATTGTCATATATTAACTTTGATGTTAAGCTTGCCTTTTCTGCTGGTCCCGACTACTTCTGTAAGTCTGAATCTGCCAAAGCCTCTCACCGTTACCACATCATCCTGTTTTAAGGTAAGTGATGTGTTTTCCGTCTGTTTTCCGTTTACGAATACCTTTTTCTGTGCGAAGTATTCCAGGGCAGAGCTGCGGGACATGTTGTAGACCTTTGCTATCACGGCGTCCACACGCTCGGAAGGCACCTGTATCAGCTTTTCCTTATCAAACCCCTTAGGTATTTCCTTTATCTCCTCTGTGTCTGCCTTCCGTACACTTACGGATGTGTGCTTTACGCTTATCAGGTTTTCTATGATAAAATCGGATATACGTGTAAGACAGAAAATATATGCCTTCTTACCTGTAACTATTATGTCTCCGAGCAGGCTCCTCTCTATCCCCAGGCTCATGAGTGCCCCCAAGAAGTCCCTGTGGGTGAGGTCATCAGCGAACTTGTCCGCCAGTGGCGAGATAGCCAGCGTATCTATAGGGAAGTCCTCCTCATATCCGAGTGCATCCGGATCTCCGAAACGGACCACAGCCCTCTCTGCTGCCTCTATCCCGCCAAATACCGTGGGCTTAGCGTATTCGAGGCTACGCTTTTCCTCGTAAAAAGAAGACAGTTCAGCCATCCCCAAAAATGAAGTGAAAGTAAACTGTCCCTTTGTATAACTTCTGTCCGCCAGTTCTGCGAACCTTTTCTTCAGTAACTCTGTTTCTTCCATATTATTTAATGTTTTTCTTATATATGATCTCGAGACCTTTAAGTGTGAGTCGTCTGTCATACTCATCTATCATGTCTGTGGCACCGGCTATGATGGCTCCCAATCCGCCGGTAGCTACGACCTTCATCTCCTTAAGGCCCGCTTCTTCTTTTACTCTCTTTATGATGTACTCTGTCTGTCCGATGCAGCCGTACAGAAGTCCTGCCTGCATACTGGTGACGGTGTCGTTTGCAAGTATGGTCTCGGGGAGCTTCAGCTCTATCTCAGGGAGTTTGGCTGTGTCATTCCATAATGCGTTGGCACTGATACGGATACCGGGTGCTGTGATACCGTAACGGAATGAGCCGTCCTCTTCTACCAGGTCGTATGTGGTAGCTGTACCATAGTCGATGACCATCACATTTCCGCCGTATATGGCGTACGCTGCTGCCAGATCAACTATTCTGTCGGCACCTACTTCCCTGGTATTTGCCAGTCTGATCTTTATACCGGTCTTGGTGCCTGCGCCCACTTCCATGGGACGGATGCCGGTCAGCTTTATGATACCGTTTATAAGTGAGTGCATAATAGCGGGTACTACGCTTGCCACGATACAGCCGTCTATGCTTTCCACAGGAAGCTGGTTAACCCAGAGCTGCTCTCTTATGGCTGCACTGAACTCGTCCGATGTCCTCGGGAGCTTGGTGGTAATGGCAAAGAATGCCTTAAACTCTCCGTTATCTATGATCGCAAAGTTGGTATTTGTGTTTCCTACATCTACTGCTAATAACATGTATCAAAATTCCTTTCAAGTTTACTTCTTTTGAATAATAACATAAATGTATTGAAAAATCTATTAATTTATTCTAAGGTTTCAAAAAGATCAACTGTTTTCTTAAGGTATACCAGTTCCAGTATGATCAAAACAAATTCTATGATCGCGATGATCAGAAGCGAAACCATATATGCAACAAGATTTAATGCATTTAGAGCAATGGCCGCATAGATAGCTAAAATCACTGTTATTACAATACTTGCCACATAGATTTTAAATATAAGGTCCCATCTATCGGATATCGAGTCGGAAAAAGGACAGGTAATATCTGCCATAGCTCCATAATAATGGTACATATATATGATCTCAATAACAGCTTTAACAATCTTCATAAACAGTGCAGCAACCTCATTACTTATGAACTGAGTTATAACACCTATCACCAGCGCTGCAATGGCAAAACGGAATACCGTTTCAAACCGCTCTTCATACTCACTCAAATGCATGAAATTGATAAGTATAAAAACAAAAATGATCGCTTCGATTATAGTAGCTATAGTAGAAAAAACTTTAAAGAACGATGTAGCCCCATCAACCCCGTAACCGTATCCGTTTACAGCTCCCGAAATAACTATAACGAGATAGAATAATACGCCAAGAGCAATTAAAGCTAACACTGCCGAGACCGTCTTGCAGATCTTTAAATTATATAACGGCCCATATGCCCGGCTTAAAAATGCCTTTTCATCCCCATCCATTTTGCTGCTTTTTACCAGCTCTTTCCATGACTGCTCAGATTCTTTTGCTCCGCCCGATACAATCCTTGCGCCACATTCCGGACAGGTACTTACGCCGTCAGGGATCGATGCACTGCACATAAAACATTTCATTCTTTATACCCTCCTATAAATATGATCCGTGTTTCATCCTTGTGAGCTCATATTACCACGCACTTGTATCCTTTTTATATCCTTAGAAAAATAAATTTAAACTTTTTTGGGTAAATTTATCTTACTTCCCCTTCAGCCTTTCTCCATATCCGTTAAGACACTCAAGTATCTCCTCCTGTGTGAGACACAGATTGATGTCACGCCTTAATCCTGCCGAGTACGGGAAGCCTTCCGTGTACCAGGCCACATGTTTTCTCATCTCGCGTACTGCGGTCCATTCTCCCTTAAGGTCCGTAAGCATCTTAAGGTGCCTGATTATCATGGCAAGTACCTCGTCAAAATCAGGTTTTCCAAGTACTTTGCCTGTCTCAAAATATGTCTTTATGTTCTTAAATATCCACGGATTTCCCTGCGCTCCCCTGGCTACCATGATGCCGTCGCAGCCTGTATATCTTAGCATCTTTTCCGCATCCTGTGGTGTAAATATATCCCCGTTCCCGATGACAGGTATACTTACCTTCTGCTTTACGGCTGCTATGATATCCCAGTCCGCTTTACCGCTATAATATTGCTCCCGTGTCCTTCCGTGTACCGCTATGGCGGATGCACCTGCCTCTTCCATAGCCTTTGCGAACTCAGGCGCATTAGCATCTACGGCACTGAAGCCTTTTCTTATCTTCACGGTCACGGGCTTTTTTACTGCCTTTACGATAGCCGAGACCACAGCCGATGCGGTTTTCACATCCTTCATCATGGCGGAGCCCTCACCGTTGTTTACTACCTTCGGTACCGGGCAGCCCATATTTATATCAAATATGTCGAAGTTTCTGTCTTCTATCCTGTTGGCGGTCTCAGCCATGATATCCGGCTCGCTCCCAAAAAGCTGGAGCGCTGTGGGGCGCTCCGCTTCATCTACCAAAAGCATATCTTTTGTGTTTGTATTATTGTAATGGATCCCTTTTGCGCTCACCATCTCGGTGTATATGAGGTCCGCCCCCTGCTCCTTACACAGGATACGGAAGGGCATATCCGTTACTCCGGCCATGGGGCCGAGGCTCAAGAATCCTACTTCTATATTTCCTATCTTCATCACCAGTCACTGTCCCAATCTGTGCTTCCCGAATCCCAATCGTCATAGCTTGAGCCCGAATCCCAGTCGTTGTCACTGCTACTGCTTGAAGAGTGACTGTCCTGATACTCACGGTACGCATCACTGTTATAAAAGCTCGAGCCCCAGTCGGAACCCCAGGCTTCACCGTAATAATATTCTTTCTCAGCGTCATACAGCGAATCGGTAATACTGTTGTCTACCTGATACCAGTCGTTGTCCGAATCATCATAGTAGTACCAGTTATTACCCTGGCGGAAGTACATATCATCTTCGTACTTGTAATAACCGCGGGGATGGTTCTTTGCCTCGGACATCTTCACATTGATGAATATCATGATAAACGCCATGATAGAGACCCATACGATGATCGCAGCACTCGCTCCCCTGCAGCCTCTTTTTGCTCTGTTTACATAATTGCTCGAGAAATCGCTCGGGGTAAAAGATGTATTTGAAGTACTGCGCGTATAAGCACTTCCCTGTCCCATACGCCTTGACATATAAGGTGAGGACGACTTTCCGTCAGGATATATCCCACGGTTATGGCACTCTTCAAGGAGTTTACCGTATATCTCGTTTACGGCATGGCGCTCGTCCTTACCCTTATATCTTATGGCTCTGGTACCGTCAGCCTTGTTCTTATATACTACCACATCGCCGTCGTTTTCACGGTATATACCGAAAGCCTTCGGATCCTTAAAGTCCACACCGATAAAGAAGCGCATACGAGCCAAAGGCATACCGCGCTCAGCACAGTATTCCTGAAGTTCTTCTATGGTCTGGGGATCGGTTATGATCCTATCCTCATCCACTACATATAAAGGATTTGAAGCCCCACAGTTCGGGCACACCTTATTGTTGGTAGCGATAGTCGCACCGCAATAGTCACATTTGCATGTAGATGCCATATCCGTCACCTCTCTTCCTTTTTAATCCGAGTTTATTTTATCATTCTTTTTTTTACAACACAATAGTAATATTATTGGAATTATGGTAGAATAATATGCGGCGGGCTTGCAATTATACCCGGATAAATCTTAAACGAAAGGCTTATATTATGCACGAAGCAATGCTGATCATAGAAAAAGATGAAAAAATACCGGCAGCGGTCTTAGAGTGGGCAGAAAGCCACTCTGTCCCGGTAGAGTTCTGTCCGGATGGGACGGACGGTATCAATGACACCGATAGCGGCTTAGGCTTTAAGTATGATTATGTTATCACATATTCTTCAGATATAACTACAGGTTACCTGGATATCCTGTACTGCCACTCCCACGGCCTTTCAGCGGTGATAGGAACATCAGACCGCCTCATCATCCGTGAGATCGCTTTGGAGGATCTTAATAGTTACAGGGATCTTATAGAACTTTTCCCCGATGCGGTATCGGACAGTTCTCTAAAGGGACTCACTAAAGAAGAATTCCACGAAAGACACCTTGCGTATATCAAATACAGTTACCGCTTTTTAGGTTACGGTATCTACGGCGTATTCCTGAAAAAGGATGGTCAGATGATCGGCATAGCAGGTGTGGACGGCACGGACCGCCCCACACTCTCATACGCTCTTTTTAAGGAGCATCAAGGGTACGGATATGCTTATGAAGCGTGTCGTATCATATTGGAGTATGTAAAGGATTATCTGGACCTACCCCATATAGATATCAATGTAAAAAAGGAGAACACGGCTTCTCTTAAGCTAGCAAAAAAGCTCGGGGAGGCTTTCCCCGGGCTTATACGGTTAAATATTATTGAATGATCCGGTTAAATATCCGTCGGGATATCCTCTTCCCCTATTACTGTTGACAGATATTTAAAGCCTGCAAGACGGTTGCCGCACCATATGGTGTATATATCATACTCTCCGCTTTTTCCGCTCTTTATTATTTTTCTTAATTCTTTCTGTGCCTTTGCTTTTTCTTTTTCTTCTGCATCGGCACTTATTTTTTTGTGTTTAAACCAAAGCGGTGAAAACATTTCCATAAGCTTATCTGCTTCGACTTTCTCAGGTATGGGAAGGAGCCTGTACAGCAGCTTTTGATATTTCGTTTCGTCCTCATCTACGTAAAAATCTGCGAATACACAAGGTTCTTTCGTATCAGCAAATCCCATTTTGGTATGGAGTCCGATGGATCTTGCATTATCTTTTCTGACTGCACTTATCACATTTTCCGCAGCCTCATAATGTTCCAGCTCTTTAAATACCTTTTGGTACATCTTTGTCGCTACGCCGTGTCTTCGATAGCTGCTCCTCACATGCACATCCCCGATATACCACTGACGTACATCATCGGGATTCCTGAAACATCTCAAATATCCTGCAATTTCACCGCCTGACAGGGCAAGTACTTCGAACCATTTTACAGCGTAATCGCTCTCGTACCAGTCGCAGAAATCCACCTGTATTCTGGCGTCTTCCCCATATGCTCCCTTTACATCGCCAAAAAAGCTTATCAAAGCTTCCCTTCGCTTTTGTGACATATTTTTATGTGAATCGACGATCAGATATCGTATAGTCATATATAAGTCCTTAATGTTATTTATACAGTTCCGCAGCCATGACTGCTATTTCGTCAGCCGATGCGTAAAGCTGCTGGATAGTGGCATCTATAACCTCCATCTCATTCTTTTCTGCTTCAACGCTCTCATCTATCTGCTTAACCTTAGCCTGGATGTCGCTTACGGAATCATTCATGCCGTTTAATATCTGCGCTATGTGTTCAGTGGTACTCTTGGTAGAATCGGCAAGCTCCCTTACATTCTTTGCTACCACAGCAAAGCCCTTTCCTGCCTCACCTACACGTGCCGCTTCAATGCTTGCATTAAGTGAAAGGAGGTTTGTCTGACTCGCAATACCTTCGATACTGCTGAGGATCGTCTTTGAATCCCTGACTGACTTTTCTATTCCGTTAGCAGCTTCAGTAACTTCTTTCTGTCTGTTTGCCACTTCAAGCATCTGTGCCGAAGCCATATCGACCGTTTCGGATATCTCACGGATGCCCTTTCTTAAGAGTTCGATACTCGGTGACATCTCATTTTGGAACTTAAGCTGGTTTAACTTCTCCTGGGTTATATCCATAAGAGTACCGGCTGTTATAAGCGGTTTTTTATCCTTAGAGTAGACCACCGTATTTCTTGCACGTACCCATATATACTCACCGGTTTTCTTTTTCATACGGAACTCTTTGTCAAGGACTTCACCGTTAAAAGTATCAAAAACTCCGGTTTTGGCTGCCAGTGCAATATGCAGATCATCCGGATGGACTCTTGATGCAAATGAGCCGACTTTCTCCGTAAACTCGCTGTCATTATCACCAAATCCGAGTATTTTTCTGCACTGTTTGTTGTACATACACGGCGACTCCGGATCTTCTATGGAGTACTTGGAAACATCCACACTCCATGTTCCTTCCTGCATCAGCCTGTCAAGAGCTTTTCTTCTTATTCCGTTGAACCGGATGGCTTCCTCGCTTTGCTTCAGTTCATCTATATCATGAAACGACCCTATGAATTCCTTGGGTAATCCGCTCAGAGTCCTGATGCACTGCCCTGTTGCATTAAACCATTTGTAAGTACCGTTTTTTGTTTTCATGCGATAATCGATATTAAACTTCGTCCTTCCGGACGTGTCTTTTATCGCTTCTGTGTATAACTTTAGCACCGCATCCAGGTCTTCAGGATGTATCAGGCCAAGGAAATCTTCCACATTATCTCTTAATTCGCTCCTTGATAAACCTCCCAGGAGACTGCGCAGTTCATCTGAATATGCAGCGCTGGCCTGATTGCCCGAATCATCAAAAAATGCTCTCCACAGTCCCAGATGAGCGCACTGGTTTACGCATTCGATCTCCTGCTCACTAAGTGCCAGCTGTTTTTTGGTTTCATTAAGTTTTTCTTCCAGTTCGGCAATTCTCGCCTCATAGTCTTCGGTTACATCTTTTTTGCCAAAAAGTCCCATACTCAACTCACCTTTCTTATAATGTTTCACCCAGTATAAATACACGATAGTATTTTTCAAGGCTTTCAAACAGTTCCTGTTTGTGCATACGCATCTTTTTTATCAGCAGTTCACTTCCGATCTCGTCGTATAACAGATCTCCCTCATCACAGGATGATATGAGCTGCAGACTGCCATCCTCGTCAAACATCATAGTAAATATGCCTCCGACCTCTTCGGTATAGAGCACGCTCATGATCTTAAGCTCATCTTTTACATCCTTGGGCAGCTTTTCAAATTTTTTATCAAGATAATACTGCTGTGTATATGCATTGCTCACGCACATAACGAGTTCTTTCATTCGTTTCTCCGATCCGGTCTTTACGTATTTACCATTACTGTTGTTCATATATTTTTATCTCTTCTTTAAGTATAACATCTTTATCTGTTTTTAACAACCTTATATTGATATAAAAAAAGACTTGATTTCGAACATTTTTTCGTGTATAATGCAGATACCGTGAACATATTGTCGTTTGTCATAATGATCTTATATAAAACATCGGAGTTTTAGCTATGTCCGAAGAACAAAGAACTTACATTGCCATAGACCTTAAGTCATTCTACGCATCGGTAGAATGTGTGGCTCGCGGGCTTGACCCGCTTAATACAAATCTGCTGGTCGCAGACCCCACACGCACGGAAAAGACCATATGTCTCGCGGTATCTCCGTCGCTAAAGGCTCTGGGACTGGGCGGGCGCTGCCGTCTTTTCGAAGCGATACAAAAGACTACAGAGGCCAATGCCATAAGAAGAGCCAACGCTCCGCACGGACGTTTTACCGGTAAGTCCTACTATGCCTCGGAACTGGCTAATGATCCCGGTCTCGAGATAGATTTTATCATAGCTCCGCCCCGTATGCGTCTGTACATGGACACCAGTACCGCCATCTACGAGATATATCTTAAGTACATCTCTCCCGAGGATATCCATGTTTACTCCATCGACGAAGTATTTATGGACGTTACGAAGTACAGTAAACTTTACAATATGACTCCGCATGAGCTCGCTATCAAGATGATCCGCGATGTCCTATCACAGACAGGTATCACCGCCACCGCCGGCATCGGTACCAATATGTATCTGGCCAAGATCGCTATGGATATCACGGCCAAGCACATGCCTGCCGATAAAGACGGTGTCCGTATAGCGGAGCTCGACGAGATGTCATTCAGAAAACAGCTTTGGACTCATACTCCTCTCACCGATTTCTGGATGTTAGGAGCAGGATACAGCAGGCGTCTCCATAAGCTGGGACTCCACACCATGGGTGATATAGCACGCTGTTCTATCGGTAAGCCCGATGAGTTCTATAACGAGGACCTCCTGTACAAGGAATTCGGCATCAATGCCGAGCTGCTGATAGACCATGCCTGGGGCTGGGAGCCCGTCGGTATGCACGAGATAAAGACATACCGCCCGGATAATCACAGCTCAAGTCAGGGACAGGTACTGTCCCAGCCGTATCCATTTGAAAAAGCCCGTCTCGTTATCCGCGAGATGACGGACCTGTTAGTCCTCGACCTGGTGGATAAAGGACTTGTTACCAATCAGATGGTGATCAATGTCGGCTACGATATAGAAAACTTCGCCAATCCAAAGCTCATGGCTCAATACGAAGGAGAGATATCCTCCGACCACTACGGCCGCCCCATCCCCAAGGGTGCTCACGGCTCCATCAACTTAGATGAGTACACGTCATCCACAGTGACCATCCTAGAGGCTGTGACCACACTTTTTAACAGGATAGTCGACCCGCGTTTTACCGTGCGGCGTATGAACGTGGTAGCCAATAACGTGATCCCCGAAGGCAGCGTACCCAAAAAAGAGTTTGAGCAGTTAAGCCTTTTCTCCTATAAGGAAGATACCGAGAAAGAAAAAGAACAGGCCGAATGGAAGGACAAGGAGCACCGCATGCAGAAGGCTGTGGTGGCGATAAAAAAGCGCTACGGCAAAGGCGCCATGCTAAAGGGTATGAACTTAGAGGAAGGTGCCACCACCATCTTAAGGAACGGACAGGTAGGCGGACATAAAGCTTAATAGGCTCCGTTCCACGTAGTGGAATGGAGTACCCCGGTTTAAGGAGCAACCCATGGATCAAAATTTCCCATATTCAGATATAATCAACCTGCCGCATCATGTTTCTCCCACGAGGAAGCATATGCCGTTACTTGACAGAGCTGCACAGTTTTCCCCTTTTGCGGCTCTGACCGGCTATGATGAGGATGTAAAGGAAGCCGGCAGGCTTACCGATGAAAAGCTGGAGATTGATTTTGACGATAATAAAAAGGATACTATGGACAGTATCCTCCGTTATCTTGAAGAGAATCCCACGGATAACCGTATGATCGCGGTTACGTATTTTGTACCGGACGCAAAAAAAGGCGGAGGTAAATATCTGACTGTCGAAGGTCTGTATAAACGCATCGACATAACAGATATGTCCCTCTGCCTTAAAGATGGTACTAAAATTAAGCTTAACGATATCTACGATCTGAAGTTTTCTGACCGTTAGATCACATGCTCACATAACAGGCTTTTTCAGCCTACTACGTCACCCATGTTATACATGCCTGCAGGCTTTCCTGCAAGGAATTCTGCCGCACTTACGGCACCTTTGGCGAATACGCTTCGTGAGTAAGCTCTGTGGCTGATCTCTATCACTTCGTCAAGTCCGGCGAATATAACTTCGTGGTCTCCCACTATGCTGCCGCCGCGTACTGCTGAGATACCGATCTCATCCTTAGGTCTTACCTCACGTCTGTCTGAGCGGTCATATACATAATCATATCTGCCGTTTGCTGTATCATTTATCGCATCTGCCAGTAAAAGAGCTGTTCCCGAAGGAGCATCCTTTTTCTGGTTATGATGACGCTCTACTATCTCGATATCATATCCGTTGCCGGCAAGTATCTCTGTAGCTGTCTTTAAAAGCTTCACAAGTGTATTGATACCAAGTGACATATTTGCCGAACGAAGTAAAGCAACCTTCTTTGCAGCCTCACTTATCTGTGTCAGCTGCTCCTCGCTGTATCCTGTCGTACAGAGTACTGCAGGTACGTTTTTGCCGGTAGCATACTCAAGTATCGAATCAAGTGCCTTGGGTGATGAGAAATCGATGATGACATCAGCACTTTCCTTTACATCTGTGATCGTCTTATATACAGGAAATTCTGCTGTGCCGTCACAGATATCCACACCGGCTACTATCTCAATGTTATCTTTTTCTTTTACTATCTGACGGACTACATTTCCCATACGTCCGAAGCATCCGCAAAATATAACTTTTATCATACTGTAACTCCTTCCTTAAATATCCGATCAAGTGGAAACCTTTGCCTGTATCTTAAGGGTCAGGTATTTCAGAGCATTACTTAGATGATACCAAGCTTCTTCATCTCTGCCTTTAATGACTCTGCATGTGCGCTCTCCATCTCGCATAAGGGAGAACGAAGGGGACCGGTCTTGAATCCCATAAATCTGCATGCTGTCTTAACAGGGATAGGATTAACCTCACAGAAGAGCTGCTCTACCATAGGAAGGTATTTTAACTGAAGCTCAAGGCTGCCCTTTGTATCGCCGTTTAAGAACTTCTCTACGATCAGATGTGTATCCTTAGGTGCTACATGTGAAAGCACGGAGATAACGCCCTTGCCGCCCAGTGAAAGTACGGGACAGATACAGTTATCATCACCTGAATATATAGCAAGATTATCTCCGCAAAGCTGTGCAACCTTTGCAGTCCAGCCGATGTTACCTGTAGCATCCTTAACAGCTACGATATTCTCATACTTATCGCATAATGCCTTTACGGTCTCAGGTAAGATGTTAACACCTGTTCTGCCGGGGATATTGTAAAGGATGATCGGGATATTTACAGCCTCTGCTGTTCTTCCGAAGTGTTCCATAAGGCCCTTCTGTGTAGCCTTGTTATAATAAGGTGATACCAGAAGAAGTGCGTCAGCACCTGCTGCCTCAGCCTCTTTTGAAAGGTAGATGGCTGTCTCGGTACAGTTGGAACCTGTACCTGCTATAACGGGTACTCTCTTATTAACATAATCTGCTACAAACTTAATGCAGTCGATATGCTCTTCATGTGTAAGTGTAGAAGCCTCACCTGTGGTACCGCATACTACGATGGCATCTGTACCGTTCTCGATCTGGAAATCGATCAGCTTCTTAAACTCATCATAGTTTACACTCTTGTCCTCGTTCATAGGTGTGATGATAGCTACTGCAGCACCTGTGAAAATTACCTTTTTACTCATTGTACATTCCTCCACATATAAAAGATGAAACTCCTCGCTTTGCTCCGAGTTTCTTTGATCCTACCGCGCCTATCGATACGCGGACCGACCGGCACACGCTGCTTCGCAGCATTTGCCGTATCGCGCTTTTAAAAAAATAAAAGCGCCGATGGACATCGACGCTAAAGTACAATCTCATATACCGGTATACCGGCAGAAAGTCACTTTAGGTAGCGCTCCATCAAATATTGATGACAGTCAGGAGGCTGTTAACCTCGAAACCAACCCTGTAGCATCATGGTGAAACAGGATTTCGGCATCTCATCCTTTTACTCCTCTTCTACCATGCCTGACATGTCCGAAAAGCTACTTATAATCGATGCGCCTCTACCAAACAATCGTTATGTTAGCACATTGACTTCTTTATGTCAATATGTTTTTCCCAAAATTACAAAATAATACATTTGTCCGCAAGTCACGGACACCACTTTGGCTGCAGCCTTGTTTTACGGCCGTTGTCTAAGCCTTATACCCGCTTACAATACAGCCTTTAAGCGAAAGCTTCAAGTGCCACTCTCATCATATCGTGGAAACCGGTCTGTCTTTCTTCTGCACTTAAGTGCTCATCCCTAAACAGGTGATCGGAAGCGGTAAACATACAGAGCGCCTTCTTACCTGCTCTTGCAGCATTCATATAGAAGCAGGCTGCTTCCATCTCGCATCCGAGTACGCCCATCTTGAGCCACTTTGCATTGAAGTCGGGATCGTCAGCATAGAACACATCCGTTGAAAGAATGTTGCCCACTACTGTCTTTACACCTAAGCTGTCCGCAGTATCCACTGCTTTTTTAAGCAGGCTGTAATCAGCTATCGGAGCGTAATGTCCGGGCAGATTAAAGGTGTTTACATAGTTTGAATCGGTGCAGGCTCCCATGGCGATAACAAGGTCACCAAGCTTGATCGAGTCAGCATATGCGCCCATGGAACCGATACGGATGATATTGTCCACATCATAGAAATTGAAGAGCTCATATGTATATATGCCGACTGAAGGCATACCCATGCCTCCGCCCATAACGGAGATCTTTTTGCCGTTATAGGTACCGGTAAATCCAAGCATATTTCTTACAGTATTAAAGCATACGGTATCTTTAAGATAATTTTCTGCAATGTACTTTGCCCTTAAGGGATCTCCGGGCATCAGAACTGTCTTGGCGATATCGCCGAGTTTCGCGCTGTTGTGAGGTGTAGGTGTGCTCATATTTTCAGTCCTTTCTATTTTGTTTTTTCTTATTTAAGTCCCAGATCTTCAAGCTCTACCGGATGTCCTATATTCTTTTCATCGTACAGGAACAGCGGCAGCATGTTCTTCATATCGGGTGTGATGGTCTTTCTGTCCTCGGGGATAAGAGCCACAAAGCCCGTACCGGCCTTTACTCTCTTTACGTAATCCGAGATATCGTTTATCGGCTCCTTAAAGAACATACCCATCGTGGTCAGTGATACATTTTTCACATCATGGATGTCGCTGCCGGCGGTCATGATGATGTTTCTGTCCTTTAGGAAATTATATGCGAATGCATCCTGATAAGGCGGATTTCCGAAGTTGCAGGCTTCCATTGCATGGCACTGTAACGGATGCAGGTTTACCTTCTGGATATAAGGACGCTCTCTAAAGGGATGAGCTCCTACCACCAGTCCTCCTGCCTCGTCTATAATCTTAAACAGTTCGTCATGCGGACAGTCCCTTACCTCGGGATGGGCTTTGAGCCATTCCTTATCCAGACCGTATATCAGGTACTCATCCACCAGTCTGTTGGCTTCCCAGCCGAAGAATACCTTAAGTCCCTGCTTATCGCCTTCTGCCTTTGCAAGCTCATAGCCCTTGCAGAACTCTTCAACGAAATCTTCCCACGGAAGATTCCTGTCTATCCTTGTATTACCATGGAAAAAATGGTCTGTGATTATGATACCGTCGTACCCCTGTGCGATAAACTCCGATATATACTCTTCCGCATGTGTCCTACCGCACGCACTTCCTTCATAAGTATGCATGTGGACTTCATATTTATAGGGATACCCCTCTACTGTCAGTGACATTACTATCTCCCTTCCGTACAGATATTTCTTTATCTGCCGTGTATTTTATTTTAACAAAAGATCCATGGACATTCAAGCATTAATTCTTGCCGTTTTTGTTTTTTCTCCACTCGGCAAGCAACAGATCCACCATCCTGCCGTAGCTCTTTGTACCGTCTTCGACATTGTTCATCTTTAGATAAGTGTTGTTCATCGTCTCCCCTGCGGTGCTTAAGGCAGTATCCTTAAACTGTTCCCAGTATTCCGAGTTTTCCTTCAGATCGAGATTAACACCGTCCGAGTACAGGGCCCGTACCTCATAGTATTTATCCTTATCCGCCGAATACAGCTGGTTTCCCGCGTTTATCAGTGCCAGCATATATCCGCTGTATCTGAGCTCCGCACAGTCAGAGTTGACACAGGCGAGATACCCTATAAAGTTGGCTTCGTCCTCCCTCATGAACCCGCGTAAGTGGCTCAGCTCATGACACAGTACCGACCCTCTGGAATAATCGGGTGTGTCCACATTTACATTTGCTTCCACTGTCCAAGGGAAATATACGCCGGTTATGTTAAACTCCGAAAGTACCCGTGAGAAAAATACGGGTTTGGCATAAGGATAATAGCCTGCGAGCACGTCATATTGCCCCGAAAGCTTCTGCATGGCTTTCCTGGCTTCAGCCGCACGTTCCCTGTTGGTTAGCGCTGACTTAAAGGTCTTTCCTTCTTCCACACCCAGTTCTTCCCTTGCGGCATTAGTTTTTTGGGTAAGCTGAACACAGAGGTCATAAAGCTCATCCACCGTCGACTTCTTTATCTCCAAACCGCTGAAGGTCGAAAACTCATACCTGTAATAATTGGTCCCGGCTCCGATCATAAACCATAAAAATACGACTCCGCTTGCGATGAGCAGATATCTTAAACAGCTCACCAAAGTTACGAGCTTCTTTTTTCTTCTTATAACTAAGATAACCGTTACCACCGGGAATGCGGCCGCTGCCAGACAGAACAGTATGAGCAGCCACTCTCCGACCGAAAACGGGAGCAGGCCGTTTATAAAAGACAGTGCTGTACCGTACACGCGGTATATGCCTCTCGCAAATACATACTCTGCTATCTCCCGGCTGTTCTTAACCAATACCAGGCAGATCAGTCCCAACGGCCAGCATAACAGTATCCAGTTTCTTTTCTGCTTTAATACTTCTCTCATTTACTGCAAATAGTCTCCATATTATTAATAGGAGGGGGTATCCCCTCCTATACATGTCAGATCCTGAACGCGCTGACTTCGCTCTTTAATTCGTCCATACTCTCGCCAAGCTTTGCGGCGGTGATATCAAGATTTCGGATATCCTTCTGCAGCCTCTGTAATACTACCTTTACATTTTCCGCATTCTCGATTGACTTTCCTATGATCTCCGAAATATCTCCCACTGCACCTACCGTTTCCTCTCTTCTGGAATCGGCCGCTTCTGTAGCCTGATCGATATTGTACAGTTCGGCATTAAGGTTATCCATGGACTGCTTCATATCGTCGAATATGCCGACAGACCTGTTTACGAGCTCGAACTGCTCTTCCACTATGCCTCTGGCCGTATCCACGCTGTTCACGCTGCCATCGGTCTGTACGTTGATACCGTCCACCAGTTTCTGTATCTCACCGGCCGATTTTGCAGACTCTGTAGCTAAGTTTCTTATCTCCTCCGCTACTACCGCAAATCCCCTGCCGGCTTCACCGGCTCTCGCCGCCTCTATCGAAGCGTTAAGCGATAACAGGTGTGTCTGTGAGGATATATTTTTGATCACATTTACGAAATCATTTATCTTACTTGTCTCTTCCAGTAAAGCCATAACCGAATCCTTTACGGAGTCGGTAGCATCGGTAGTATCCTTTGCCTTTTCGCCCAGGAAGCCCAGTATTCGAACGCCCTCGTTGATCATGTCATTGGTTGCGGCGATGATCTCCTTGATGACACCGATCTGTCCGGATACGTTTTTGATCTCATATGAGAGACGTTCCGTGGTATCCACACACTCTTCGGCAAACTGTTTCTGACGCTCCATACCTTCCGTCATTTCCTCTACTACCTTGGAGATGCTGGACGATCTGTCGCTTACGGTCTTTGAAACTGTCTGTACTTCCTTTGCCGAATCAGCCAGCTCAGCTGTGGCCAGATCAACCTTTGATACCAAGTTCTTGGTGTTGTAGATCATCTCGGTAGTGGCACCGGCCAGATCCTGGAATTCATCATGTCCGCCTGCACGTACCTTAACCGTCAGATCGCCTTCGGCTACCTTGCCCAGGCTCTTGGACATGTTCTTAACATTTTTCTGTATATTGTTTGAGATAAGGAATGCGATAATAAGTACCACTGCTACCGCGATCAGAAGCAGTATGACTGTCAGAGTCCTTATCGCAGAAGCTTCTTCTGTGATGATCGCTATGGGTACCATAGCACAGATGACTACACCGCCGTCCTCGCACATCGAGTAAAACAGCAGACAGTCCTCTCCTGCATAATTTACCTCTTTGATACCGTATGACTCATCACTAGTCAGTACCTCTTTATAGTAATCACGGCCGGTAAAAACGGATCTTCCGTCATCATCCAGATAGTCTCCGTTCCTGTGCACCAGCTCTTTTCCATTCATGGTGATGATACCGGTTATGGTACCTTCACCAAGATCCAGTCCGTCGATAAACTCCTGGAGTTTTGCTTTTGATGCATCGATAACTACTGCAAAATCGCCCGTGGCATTTACAGCCTGATAGCCAAACAGATATGCATCATCAGCCTCCGTATCAAGCCCAAGCTTTTCGTCGATCACCTGGTGCCTGTCGGTCCAGTTACTGATATCGCCCACAGAATCTATCTTTTCTATGGACTCATAGTACTCATCATAAAATCCTTCGGTATTATTACCTTTTGTGGTGATATTCTTATGAGGGGATTTAAGTATGATATACAGATTGTTAATATAACGGTTCACCTTCTGGCTCGCCGTAACATTGGTCTTAAGCAGTCTTATGACTCTGGTCTCTTCCGTCGGATTGGTCGCATACACATCTTTAGCCAGGTTGTTAAGCTCGAGAAGACCAATATATTTCGAGACTTCCGTCTGCATAAAGTGAGTGACCATATCCATCTGGGAACCCGCCATCCTTACGGTTTCCAGAGTGGATTTCTCGAATCGGTCCCTCATACCCTGCTTAGCCTTTGAGTATGAAGCAAATCCGACCACAATGATAAACACTATCGGGATAAGGAATCCTATAAGTATCTTATACCTTATACCGAAGCGGTAATCTCTCTTTCCTATTATAATGTCAAACAGATCTACGATCTTATCTTTCAGAAATACAAAGAATTCGACAATCTTATCCTTTAAGAACACAAAGAAGTTAAGCACTTTTTTGCCGACTGAACCGGCGTCTTTTTTCTTCCCCACAGCTTCACCCCCATAAAGATAATAGTCATTCTCCAATATATTAAATTGTATTAAAAATATACGTTTTTGTCAAGTACGGCATGAGGTTTCAGTCGTCTGTTCATAACAAAAAATCCCCTGCCTTTTGGCAGGGGATCCGTTTCATTATTATTTTGAATAAAGGGGATAAGCATCTGTAAGCATCTTAACAAGTGAAAGTGCTCTTGAATGATCTCCGTCGGGATTGGATATGCAAATGTCGATAGCTTCTGCTATGATCTTCATATCTGCTTCCTTCATGCCTCTCGAGGTAACAGCAGGTGTACCGAGACGGATACCGCTTGTTACGAAAGGTGACTGAGGATCGTTGGGTACTGCGTTCTTGTTACATGTGATGTTAACTGCATCAAGGAGATGCTCAGCATCCTTACCTGTGATGTTCTTGTTCTGAAGGTCAACAAGCATAAGATGATTGTCTGTGCCGCCTGATACAAGGTTGAATCCGCGTGCTACAAGCTCTTCTGCAAGTACCTTTGCGTTCTTTACGAGCTGTCCTACGTACTCCTTGTACTCAGGTGAAAGAGCCTCTTTGAAGCAGATAGCCTTTGCAGCTATAACGTGCTCTAAAGGTCCGCCCTGCATACCGGGGAATACTGCCTTGTTTAACTTATGCTCTGTAGCAAACTCTTCGCTTGAAAGGATAAGTCCGCCACGAGGTCCGCGAAGTGTCTTATGTACTGTAGCTGTAGTTACATGAGCATAAGGGATGGGGCTCATATGATATCCTGTAGCAACAAGACCTGCGATATGAGCGATATCTGCCATCAGATATGCGCCAACCTTATCAGCGATCTCTCTGAAACGCTTAAAGTCAATAGCTCTTGCGTATGCGGAAGCACCGCAGATGATGAGCTTGGGCTTGCACTCTAATGCGATCTTCTCGATCTCATCGTAGTCAAGATATCCCTGATCGTTTATACCGTAAGATACACAATTATATACATTACCGGAAATATTAGCGGGGCTTCCGTGTGAAAGATGTCCGCCGCATGCAAGGCTCATACCCATGAATGTATCTCCGGGCTGGAGAAGTGCATTCTGAACTGCCTGGTTAGCCTGGCTGCCTGAATGGGGCTGTACGTTTGCATATGTACAGCCGAAGAGCTTCTTTACTCTCTCGATAGCAAGGTTCTCTACCTTGTCAACGAATTCACATCCGCCATAGTAACGGTGTCCGGGATAACCTTCAGCATATTTGTTGGTAAGGGGGCTTCCCATAGCAGCCATAACAGCCTTGCTTACAAAGTTTTCGGAAGCGATCAACTCTATATGTGAGTCCTGACGCTGGATTTCTTCAGATATGGCAGTAGCGATTTCTTTATCTTCAGCCAATATTTCCTCAAATGAATACATAATGTTTATCCTTTCTTTTTTTAAATAAAACCTCATACATTATATTCTTATATTTTGAAAAGTGCAAGTATAAAATTAAATATTTTTAAGCAGACCCGCATATTCGGGATACTTCTTTTTAAATGCCTTTATATCCGAAAGCATGCCGTCTTTCTGCTTCTGGTTAAAGTCAAGCTGGGCTTTAAGCTTTCTGTGTCTTTCCGTAAGCACTTCTTCAAATTCTTTAAGTGCACCCTTGTCGACCAGGAGCTCTGCCTGATGCGGCCACATATTCGGAAGCTTAAATCCGACACCGGCAAGCAGTTCTGAGAGAGAGTTCTGGCTTGCGGTAAGGAGATTGGTATTCTTCTTGTACTTTTTCTCCTCCTCCTTTTCTCTCTTATAACCCTGCCAGATATATGCAAGCTCCTGATGGCTGTTGCAGCCGTACTTTTCGTAGGTGTAATCGAGAGCATTTAATGTATTTACATACTTTATCTTCACGCTGTTTAAGAGATCCACTGCCCTGCCGGTAAGCTTCTCGTTTTTCTTTACCGTATCATCGCAGTTCTTGATGGTTACCACAAAGTATGCCACATAGATGCACGCTATAGCAGCCATCACCATAAACGGCAGCAGCATGCTCTTTCCCGTACTGTTGCCCACTACAAAGAGCACTATGCTTATCACGACGAGCAGTGCGATACAGAAGCATGAGAATTTTATAAGAAACTTCTTTTTCTTTACCGCCTCGTCCTTTTCGTATGTTACCGAACCCTTTTCACCCTCAAGCTGACGCATGTCGTTTTTTACGAGCATCAGATAACGTTCCTGCTCCTCCATGGTCTTAAGCTTTTCCGGGATCTCATCGGCGTACATTTCCATCTTTTTGTACTTTTCGTCCGAGATGATCCTGTTGCCTTCCAGGTAGTTCTGACGCTGCTTTTCAAAACCTGCAATGCTTCCCGCCAGGTCCGTTATCTCGGTACGCATTTCTTTCGGCAGTGTCTCGTATATCCTGATATCGCTTAAGTGCTTTTCAATCTCATTATACTCGTGTATGGTCTCATTATGGATCCGGTCCGCATTCTTTAACTGATCCTGAAGGCGGTCTAAGATCGCATCCACATCATTTTCGACAAAGTCACCGTTACTCTTTCTAAGTGCTTCATCTACCGTCATCCACTGTCCGGAGGTTTCGCGAGTATCTTTCTTTTTAGATTTTTTCCTGAATAATCCCACTGTAACCTCCTTCTAAATCTTATTATCTACCGTTCACAGACGGACAAAGATCAATCATACAGTCCGTCTTCGTTTTCCTTCCTGTATACCAGTTTAAGTCTGTCTATGATCTCACCCGACAGTCTCTTTTCCTCAGAATAACGTCCCTGCTGCCAGAGCACACGCATTCTGTTGATCTCGTTGTAATTGGTACTCTGCTCGAAATCCTCCGCTACGGAATGCATCGTGGTCTCTATCTCGGTGTAGGTCCTTACATCAACCTCAAGCCTTTTTACTTCATCCGCAAAACCTGTATTGTTCTTGGCAAGCTTAAGAACATATAAGTAGGATTTTAACGACTCGGTATCGGAATTGCTCTCGTATGCCTCAAGGAACAGTCTGGCCGCTTCATCAAAATCACCGCGTCTTATCTCAAAGATAGCCAGGTTATGCATGATGTCGCCGCGGCATTTCTCAGATATCTCATCCTGAGCGGGACTTGCTAAGATATTTCGGTATTCTGCTGCTGCCTCACCTATCTTACCCTGCTCCATCTGTCTGTCGGCTCTCTTCTTTCTTCTTTCAAGGCCGCTCATCTTTGAGAGTTCTTCTATTTCCGATTCTATTTTTAACAGCTCGTTTGCATCATAAAAACTGCAGCTGTTAAATACCGCCATAAGCTTTTCTTTTAGAGATGCCCTCGAATTGATCAGCCTCTCCAAAAGCTCGCCTCTCTCAGGAAGCCCCAAATCCTTACCGATATAGGCCGCCATGGTCCTGTCCACAGCCCCCGAATCGACCAGGTCAAGGTTCTGCCTCAGGCAGTAGCATAATTCTTCGATGGTATCGGCATCTATACCTGCCGTATTTACCACAAGCGGAGTATCTGCTTTTTTCCCCGCACACAATATTACTTTACCCATAAAATGAGCTCCTTAAAGATTAATGACCTGTTCCCATATACGGAAATCCGTCTTTCTGACATTTCCAAATCCGACATCCTTTACCGTTACCACCGCTTCATTTCTTGAAGGGAATCTTACCTCCACGGATACTCTGTTGGTCTTGTTCTTTCTGATCGGCAGAGCCTCCAGTGTCATGATCGCACAGAATGAATCTTTCTTCAGTGCGTTACGTATCATAAAATCGATCTCGTTTGTATTGTCAAGGATTATGTCCACTTTTCCGCCGGCTAAGGTGTACTTCTGTCCTACCTCACCGAAGGGGACCTCCTTAAGTTCATTGCCGCTTACGGCCCTTAATGCCATGCTGCTCTTTAAAGCATCTTCACCGATCACCAGGTAGTTCTCGCTGCCGCCCTCAAAGAACAGATGTGAAGTATAGGCTGCTGCCTTTACATACAGGTTCTGACCTCTGAATATACGGCGTCCGGTACTGATCTTCTTAAGTATCTCATCCGACCATGAACCCTCAAAGCCGTCTCCTGTGGCATATAATGCAGAAACCGTCTGCTTGTGGAGCATGATACCGCATACGCTTTCAAAGGCATATTTTATCCTGATGTCATCCTTTTCCTGCAGCATGGAAAGCTTTACCGTATCGGAGAAATCGGTGCTCTCCGCAACTATCGCCAGCGGCTGCTGTTTTCTTCCGAAGTGAAGTACGAAGAACTTAAGTCCTTCGTCGCCGAAGTCAAACAGACCTACATCATTTATCCAGATGTCTTTATTCTGCATGACCACATAATACATAAAGCACTCTATGTGATCGCATACCCTGCATCTGTCCTTGTCTATACCGTAGGCTTCAAGTGCTGCGGATATATTGTCGGTCAGTACCTTTGTATTATCGGCTACGGTGACTACCACGCCCTTTATATCATTGGGGTCGATCTCGCGGTCAACGCAGTAGAAAAGTCTTGCGAAGAATCTTTCCAAAACATAAGCCGGTGTGTAATCCGTACCGTTTATCGTCACAGGCTTATCATCTAGTGCGATGTCATACAGATTGTCCACTACCTCTATACCGGCTCTGTGTTCATGCAGTACCGAATACACCACCCAGTCGTTCTGTTCAAGCGAAAAAGATATCGCCGACCTTATCCTGGTGGACTGCTTGTCACTTGAAAGATGAACGGCATCAGCCGAATTGTTTGCCGAATTATATAAGCACAGCTGTGTAAAGCCGCGGCAGAAATCTATTCCGACTATATATTCCATTAGCTTGCTCACCCTCCGATCGGTTCAAACAGTCTCTTTATCGCATAATCGTTAAACTGGTAATTCTCTATAAGCTTGATGACCGTCTTTTCATCATTCATCTCTTTTGCTGTAATGATCAGGTTGATGTGATGATAACGGCATTCCTCGCTTCCGAAATGCTCGGGTCCTAAGCTTACCTCCCTGCTTTCGGTTATCACTTCGTTTTCATCCCCGTTTTCCGTGATGTAGTACTGAAGTACCTCACCGTAGAAAAGGATGAATTCCTTAATATATATACCGAATCCGATATCACGCATCTTTTCTTCTCTGAACGCTTCTGCGTTTTCGTTGCCTATAAAGCTGTAATTGATCCTTACATCCTTTTTAACATCGGTATGGTATTCTACGTAGTACTTATCCTTCATCTGTCTCGGGATACGTATCTCAGACGGGAAATCCTTAAAGAACGGCATTATGAGTCCTTTGTTTTCCATCTTCTTTATCTGATACTCGATAAATGAACGCTCCTGACTTGTATAGCTTTTTCTCGTGGAATAATTCTTGAGAAGTGTCAGCGTACAGATATCGTTCTCACTGTAATTTGCCTCACGTCTCATTATATCCAGGATACCGGTATCCAGCATATTGCCGCATACAAGGTTTCCGTATGCCAGATATGAAAGATATGCCCTTACAAGTTTTCCGGACGAACAGTGTCCGTAATATATCTCAAATACCTCTTTTACGAAATTCATATCGTTTTCCGTAAAGAGTGCGGTTCTGAGTAACCTTTCCTCCAAGTCCGTAGTCTCGATACCCATATCGTGGCATACGGTCCAGAGGTCATAGAGCTTCTGTGTATTACCTTCGTAGTTTTTCTCCAGGTAATTGAGCAGGATCTTGCTCTGTCTGTAACGGTTAAAACTGTATGTACAGAGCTGCTGGAACAGTCTTGAATTGATCTGCTCCGAATTGGAACGGATAAACACTTCGCAGAGCCTTGCGGTCCTCTTCGGACTTATGCCGTAGAAGCCATATATCTCCATGTTCTTTAATGCGAGATTATACAGCTCTCTAAAGATCATAAGCTCGATCATGTTCACACGTTCGCTTGAATCAAGCTCCTTAAGGTTTACTCTTACTAACTGGTTCTCCAGTAAGTCCCCGTCCAGATTGTCATAATAGTAATCTATAAGAACACGTCTGCACTCGAGCAGGAAGTTTTCTTCCAGTTCCTCGTTCTCCACACATTTTGCGTATAGTCCGATAGTTTCATCACTTAACGATCCGTATTTTGCAGACTCCAGTTTGCTAAGCAGGACTCTCTTATCATTTCCGCATTTATCAAGCATTATCTTGGTAAGGTCGGGTCGGTGGATCATCTTTTTGATCCCGATCTTAAACGAGGAAATGCATCTGTTGCCTTCGGTATCCAGCAGTACTATAACAGGATTTTCCGTAAAAATATCGGCTATCGCCTTTCCCTTAACAAACTCCACAAAATCGGGCTCTCTGAGTTCTTTATGTGAAACTGCGGCATGAACTGCTTTTTTCCAGTCAGTGGTTATCTCATGCTTGAACAGGATGTAGGGAAGCGATGCTATACACTTGGCGTTAAGATTCTCAGGTCTTAAGAGCTTCTCGTAACAAAGTGCGAGCTCCGGGCTGAAGGCACCTCTTTCAAGAGACTTCTCCGCAAAGGTCTCCATCCTTATCCTGTACATCAGATACAGGTTATCGCTGGGCTCACAGAACTTGATTATGTTATAGTACAGTGCTGCCGCGGATGCATCGCTTAAGTCATCTCCTGCAGCAAAATAATTAAGCAGAGGTCTCGGTAACAGCTTCTTATCCACATCTGCCGCTTCCAGACACTTCTCATAAAGGCCCTTGATCCTCAGCTGCTCGTTTACACCCATCTCGAGCCACTCGTAGTCATCAGGTCCGGTCTTTCCGTAAAGTACAAGGTGCGTACATACCGCTTCAAGCAGTTCCTTTTGATGGAACTTCTCATAGAAATTCTTTAATAATCGTATAAGCTTAGCCGATGTGGTCTTTTCCCTGTTGGCTACGTACGATACCTGCAGTCCTACAAGGCGGTTGACCAGTCCGAGCTTAAGACCTTCATTTAATGCAGCCATCTCGAATCTGCTGAACTCTCTAAGCAGCATGGGGTCCACGCTTATAAGCCTGATACCTTCGATAAGTCCGAATACGCTGTGTTCGCCTTCCAAGTAGCAGTTCTTGATCTCTTCATATCTCTGCTTTTTGCTGAAACGCTCTCTGCCATCAAGTTTCATATAGAGCAGCAGACTCAGCATCTTTTTATCATTGTCGTATATGTTTTTAAGCTCCATGCTGTAACTGCCGGAGACATTTTCATTGTTTACCAGCGCGCCGATAAATCTGGAGATAACATATACACGTGAGTCAGAAGTATTTTCCAGCTTGTCTTCTATCTCTTCAAAGCTCTTTTTAGCCTCTGATTTCTGTCCGGACAGATATGTAAGATAGATCCTGTACAGTTTTTCTACATCTGTCTCATCGCGGAATGCCTTAAGATAATCAAGTCCGCTCTCGGCATTGGCTATAAAGGTTTCGTCGTCTATATGTTCAAGCTCATGCTCAAGCTGGTTAAGCACAAGGTTTAATATGTACTGCTTTTCACGGTGTGCAGCTTTGATACTCTTACCGTAAGGTGAGGGCTTGTTGCACTCTATCGGGATATCCACCTCGTCACCCAGGGTGGATACTCTTATACGTCCGTAGTTTTTCCCGTATCCGGCTTTATCGGGATTGATAGCAAACTTAAGTTCAAACTCGTTGTTCTCAAAGTCCTCTGTCCAGATAAGTGATCTTTCAAGCTCTATAAAGTCGCCTACAGCTTCCACTTTAAGCTGTGAATAGCCCCAGTTGTTCTTTCTGATAAGTATTGAATCAACAAACGATGTATCACCCGCATCGTATACAAGCTTGGAAGCGTTGATGGAGAACTCCATCGGTGACTTTTTCTTGGCTGCGATCAGGAACTCCTCCAGTACAAGACCGGTATTGGATGCTCCCGAAAGGTTCCTGTATATGTTTCTGTACTCAGGGGAACTGCCTATGATTATCCTCTTAAAGTCCTCTGTCTTAAAGATATCGCGTGCTTCCACGGGACTGCTTATGGCAAGGTTGGCATACTGGAATATATTGCCCGTCTGCCCGATGGATGTCTCGATATAAGCTTCCACTATCTCAGCTTCTATCGTAACCACCGCTTCACCGCACTCGGTGATGACAAGTATCTCGGTATTTATAGTGGTATCCGCGTCAAGATTAGCTCCGTTGAAGGTAAAGAAGACCTCATTATCCGTTTCTTCAAAGGTTTCGTTTTTAAGTATGATGAATTCACTCTCACACAGGCAGAAGCCTCTAACCTTTGTGCCATGGTCGTTTTTGACAATAAAAGAAGCCTCTGTTTCTTTTCCCGAAATGACTCTCAAGCTGATCTCAGTTTCGGAAATCTGTAACAAAGGTTTATCATAAGAAAAAATACCGTTTGCAAATCTTTCTATTTTTTGTCTCATGTCGGCCCTCACAAAAGCTACTTATACTCCTTATAAGTATACCATTTTTTATCCCGAATGCAAACATTATATGAAAAAAAATACAAAAAAAGAAGCCCTCTTAACTTTAAGAAGGCTTCCTTATATTTCATGTCATTTATGCCTTAATTAAGCAAGCTTAGCCTTAGCAGCATCAGCGAGGCTCTTGAATCCCTCGGGATCTGCGATAGCTATCTCTGAAAGCATCTTTCTGTTGATGTCAATGTTAGCAAGTTTAAGACCATACATAAGCTTGCTGTATGAAAGATCGTTCATTCTTGCTGCTGCGTTGATTCTGACGATCCAGAGCTTACGGAAATCTCTCTTCTTCTGACGACGTCCTGCAAATGATGCTGTAAGGGCTCTCATAACAGCCTGCTTAGCTGTCCTGTACTGCTTTGATCTAGCGCCTCTAAAGCCCTTAGCAAGCTTTAATACTCTATTATGCTTTTTCTTGGCATTTAAGCCACCTTTAATTCTTGCCATTTTAATATCCTCCTATATACTTCGATCCCGTCTCATCAGATGTAAGGTAACATCTTCTTTGTTGCTGCCATGTTCGCAGAATCAAGTAAGGTTCCCTTTCTTAATCTTCTCTTCATTTTCTGAGACTTCTTGGTAAGAATATGCTGCTTACCTGCCTTCATTCTCTTAATCTTTCCTGTACCGGTAGCCTTAAAACGCTTAGCGGCTGCCCTGTTTGTCTTCAACTTCGGCATTTTAATATCCTCCTTAAATTTACTTATCTTTTCTCCGACAGGAACATGATCATGTTTCTGCCTTCAAGCTTTGCTGCTTTTTCAACAACTGCACAGTCCTCGAGCTTAGCAGCGAAACTGTCGAGAATCTCCTTGCCCAGATTCATATGAGCCATCTCACGGCCTCTGAACTTGAGCGTTACCTTTACTTTATCGCCATGCTGCAGAAATTTGCGAGCCTGATTTGCTTTTGTGTTCAAATCGTTTTCATCAATATTCGGCGAAAGACGTAATTCCTTAATTTCGGTAACCTTCTGATTCTTCTTTGCTTCCTTTGCTTTTCTCATAGCCTCATAGCGGAACTTTCCGAAATCGGCTATCTTACAAACCGGCGGTTTTGCCGTGGGCGCTATTTTGATCAGATCGAGGTCGGCCTCTCTTGCTTTGTCAAGAGCTTCCCTGGCTGACATAATACCAAGCTGTTCACCGTTCTCACCGATAAGTCTTACTTCCTTATCCCGAATCTGTTCATTAATGAAATAGTCGCTAATAATCTGCACCTCCAATGCTAAAAAAAGTGATAAAATAAAAAGCGGACAGCAAAGCTATCCGCATAAAGAGTACATACAGTACTAACATTTATAATCAGAACCCTTTCACAGTCTTAAAGACGCTGGGGGTGAGAGCGGATACTCTGCTTTACATGTGATTTCTCACAACCTGATGTAGTATAGCACCATTTTTTTCGGGTGTCAAGCACTTTTTTATCATTATTTTAAATTCACGATCTTCCTGTACCACTCCGCTGTGAATTTATATCTTTTGTTATAGGATTCCCTTTTATACATCGCAGCGTCCATGGTCTTTATATACCCCGGACTCGGGTCGCTCTCCGGTATCAGCCGGTCGAGTCTCGTATCATCCGCATATATGAAGGTGATAAGCTCTTCATCCTCGATCTCCGGATATATGTTTTCCAGCCCGATATACACTTTCGCATTCGGGTAGAAAAACTTCGCATAATCAAACATGTTCTGTTCCAGGATATTATCCGTATAGACAACCAGATTAAACTCATCAGTCACTTTAAGTCCCTGCTCATTAAGCGTGTCCCCGACATATGATATCAGGTGCTTCATGGGTTGGATGAACCTGAAATAATTGAACGATCTGTGCTGTTGTGAGAAGTTGAAGAGTCCTGCAAACAGCATCAGGGTAAGTACGATACCCTGGATAAATACCGGTATCTTTAACTCATGTTTCTTTAAGAAATTCATAAGCACGATAAAAATACCTGTAAGGAGCACCGGTATGACTATCATGTTTCTCTGGAGTATCCAGCCTTTTTCGTATGCCGTATATCCCGTCATGTAATCTGAGATAAATACTACTGCCAGCACCCAAAGGCTTAGCAGTGCATCATGCAGTTTGAAAGCTCCGGCTATCGAGAATATGATATATAAGAGTAACACGCCTCCAAACAGCCCTAAGAATCTTGCATTTGTATCCGTAAAGAAATCGGTCCAGGATGTAAATATACTGTCCAGCAGCGAGCCTTCTTCCCTGAACTCCGTAAGTCTGTCGGAACGTCCCGGTATGAATGTGGCTAAGAAAAATACGATAATGCTAAATACCGCACCCACCGGTACCATCATCTCCAGGGAGATGTTCATCGCTTTATGAGACTGCTTTTGCTCTTCACCGCGGGTTATGAGTTCATCCGTATCGGAGGTCTGTTTCTTTTCAGGTATGTCTCTTAACATTTCGTCGCAGTAATCCGTGTCCTGAGCCGTTATTACTGCTTTACCTGTTTCTGCCTTTATTGTCGCGGGCTTATATTTGTTCAGCAGCAGGATGAACACCATGAGTAATCCCATCGATGCGAGCACCGGAGTATACGAGTCAGCCATCAGACAGCCTGTCCATACGATAGCTATATACAGCTTCATATCGGTGTTTAACAGCAGCTTTAAATAAAGTCCTATCGCAAGCATCGTAAGAGATACCGGTATTATAGCCTGCTCAAAGTTTTGATAGTATTCAGAGATAAACGGGAAGCAAAGGAGCGAGAAGCAAGGTAAAAGTGCATACTCTTCCTTTATGTCTTTGCTTCTAAGCCAGGATCTGAGCCCTAAGAAAAATACGACAAGCCCCACTATAAAGTAAAACCCGAAGCCCGCATGCAGCGTCCATACACTCCTGCCAAACAGTAGTGCCGGGATTGCCGCTATAGTATACTGTCTTACGGGATACCCTAAAAAAGCTTTCCCGGTATAGTTTAAGCCGGCATTTGAAAACGAATCAAGTCCTGCCGCCGTCTGCTGTGTCGCATCGGGATTGATATCAGCATATCCGACATTTCCGATAAAACTAAAAAACAGGATAACTAGTACAAGGAAACCAAAGGAAACAAAATACTTTTTCCCTTTGATATCCCTGTATGCCTGTTTTCCCGTATGATACAAAAACAATATTCCCAAGATAACTGCCGTACACAACCAGACCCATGCCGCCAGAGTCTCAAATACGCCTCCCGCAGCATAAGCCAGTATTTCCAGCATAGAGCTTATAAGAAAATAAATTATCAATACCCTTGATCTGTTACTTTCTTTGATAAAACCCATGATCCCTGTCACCCTTTACAAAGTTTGCCCTCTTCTATGGTATAGACCTCATTGCACACTCTCGATACAAGCCTCATATCATGTGAGATAAGTATATACGTAAGTCCGAACGCTTTTTTCAGCTTCATTAACAGTTCAAGTATCTGCTCCTGTATGGTAACATCCAGTGCAGATACCGGCTCGTCAAGGATGATCAGGCTCTTTTTCTGGATAAGTGTCAACGCTATCGCTATCCTCTGACGCTGACCGCCCGAAAGCTCCGATATCTTTCTTGTAAGTATCTCTTCTTCCAGTTCGGTCTTATGGAGCATGGACTTTATCTCGGTAAGCATCCTGTCCCTGTTTTGCTTTTTCCACGCATATCCGAAACCGTTCTTAAGGCGGAGCGGTTCCTCTAAGATACGTCTTACCTTAAATGCAGGGTTGAGTGATGAATACGGATCCTGGAATACCATGCTCGGTCTCGGACATCCAAGCTCAATCTTACCCGAGGTGTATTTCTGCAGTCCGGCTATAGCTTTTACAAGAGTACTCTTTCCGCTTCCGCTCTCGCCCACTATGCCGACCGTGGAGCCTTCTTTTATCTCAAACGAAACATCATCTATTACTTTCTTAAGACCCTTCTGTTTCCTTGAAGCCATCTTATATGATACACTCAAATGCTCTGCTTTTACAAGTGTTTTTCCTGTAACTTTTTGTTTATACTGTTTTTTGGAGAAAGCAGCATCAAGCAGCTTCCTGCCGTAATCGGTCTTCGGTGTACCGAATCTTAAGATGCATTCTTCTTCGGAAAGCTCGGCTCCCTTTTTATGGTGCTTTTCGGCACTGCTGTCACTTTCAGTATTTGCTCCTGACAGCTTAAGGTCCATCGTTTCCACGATGTTTCCGTCCTGCATGATAAGTACTCTGTCAGCCAGCTTTCCTATGACTCTTAAGTCATGGGATATGAGCATGATGGCAGTCTTATATTTTCTGTTGATATGCTTAAAGATATCAAGGATGATATCAGCCACGCCCGCATCAAGGGCTGTGGTAGGCTCATCCGCTAAGATAAGGTCTGCCTTTGCGATGAGTGCCATAGCGATACACACTCTCTGCCTCATACCGCCCGAGAGCTCAAACGGATACATATCGTAAAGCTTTTCAGCATCCTTTAAGCCTGTATCTTCAAGTGCGTCAAGCACAAGTTTCTTCTGTTCTTCCTCTGACAGATGTGCAGCATGTATATCAAGTATCTCATCTATCTGGACACCGATCTTCTGTACAGGATTAAGGCTCGTCATCGGCTCCTGGAATACGTATGCGAGCTTCCCGCCGCGGAGCTTTCTGTATTCTTCCTCGGGAAGCTTTGTAAGGTCAGTCTTACCATCAAGGATAATGCTGCCGCCTGTTATGGCCGCTTTATCTGACAGTATGCCCATTATGCTCATAGCGGTAAGGCTCTTACCGGAGCCCGACTCTCCTACTACTCCGAGTACTTCGCCCTTATGTATATCAAACGAGATACCACGTAAGGTATCATCTATACCTTCATCCTCGATAAAGCCTACTTCCAGGTTATGAACACTGATGATGGGAGAATCTTCTTTCTTCTCCACTACAGGACTCTTTCCCTCTTTTTCGGCTTTAAGCTTTTCTATCTTTCTCTTTACCGTACTTAACGAAACTCCCGATACTCCGAAGTTATCGCTCACCAAAGTAAGTCCCAGTATGAACAGTATCATCTCTAAGCAGGGGAATAACTCATACCATGGAGCGTTAAGCAGAAATGTCTTGGCTTCCGAAAGCATACGTCCAAGGCTCGGATCGGGCGGCTGTACACCAAGTCCCAGGTAACTAAGTCCTGCCTCAGCAAGTACTGCGTTATTGATACCTACCAGTATCGCCGAAAACAGTATGGGTAATGTATTCGGAAGTATATGAATAAAGACCACGCGCAGATGTCCGGCTCCCATAAGCCTTGCATTCTGTACGTAATCACGGTTTTTCTCTTTTAAATATTCCGATCTCATGATCCTGGCGAAGCTCGGAATAAATACTAAGCCAAGAGCGATACAGATATTCCATGTACCTTTATCTATAAGCGATACTACGACAAGAGCTAAAAGTATGCTGGGGAATGAAGCCAGGCAGTCATTTACTCTCATCAGTATCTCATCGACTATACCGCCGAAATAACCCGTAAGAGCACCTATCACGGTACCTATAACGGCACCCATGGTCACGGTAAACAGCGAGATACCGAAGGTAGTCGCAGCGCCCTTCATTACACGGGTAAAAATATCGCGGCCGTAGTCATCCGTTCCGAATAAATGCCTGAAAGAAGGAGCCTGCAGCATTTCACTGTAGTTTACTTCATTCGGATCGTAAAACTTTACAAAAACGGTCAGTATTACGGGGAGTGTTGCCAGAGCCAGAAGCACCAGTCCCACTATCAGTCTTATATTTTTATTGTTGTATTTTATTGAAGTATTCATAGGCCCTCCTCCGTCTGCCTCGGATCGAGCAGCCTGTACGCGATATCAACCAGGAAATTGACTGTGATGACGATGAGAGCTATGTACATAACTATAGCCTGTACCACGGTATAATCCCTGTTGGATATGGAATTAACGAGCAACAGTCCCATGCCCGGAAGATTAAATACCTTTTCTATCATGATACTTCCGGCCATAACTTCTGCCACTATAAGACCTATAAATGTTATTACGGGAAGCATGGAGTTTTTAAGTACGTGCTTCCACATGATCCTGTTAACGGAACAGCCCTTTGCCTTTGCGGTCCTTACATAGTCGCACTTAAGCTCCTTCTTTACTGAGGTCTTCATGAACCTTACGGTCATGGCTATCTTAGGCAGTGCTACTGCAAGTGCGGGGAAAAACATGCATTGTAAGAACTCCGGGAAATCGGTCAAAGGCGATACGTATTTCCCGGGGACAAATAAACTGAATACTATTCCGAATATAAATGAGATAAGTATACCCTGGACAAACGAAGGTACAGCCATAAAAAGCTGTGCTACCCAGTCGGATACTATATCAACCACTCCGCCCGGTTTCTTGGCACATATAAGTCCAAGCGGTATGGAGATCACCACGATCAGGATGATTGATAAGACTCCGAGCCATATGGTAACGGGAAGTCTCGCCGCTATCAGCTCCGAAACCTTCATAGGTCCGTATTTTATGGACACTCCGAGATCCCCGGTAAATATACCTCCGAACCACGAAAAAAAGCGTGCAAAAACATTACGGTCATAGCCGTACTGTGCACGCAGTTCTTCTACCTGCTCGGGTGTTGCTTCTATGCCAAGCTTGGACATAGCAGCGTCTCCGGGTATTATCTGGAATAAAAGGAAGGAAAGCAGCGCAACACAAAAAAGCGTGATCAAAAATGATATCAGCTTCTTTATGTAATAATTCATGCGCCGCCCTCCCATTTAGGTTCTCATATAAAACTTGAGACAAGTATCACTTCTTGAAATATACTGTGCTCATATCCTGTACATAGATAGGATAGAATGTATATCCGCCAAGCTTTGAATTAACTGCTACAAGCTGTGCGGGGCTCTGGATATAAGCTGCTGCCGCATCTTCGGTAAGGATCTTCTCTGCCTGTCTATAAAGGTTTGCCTTTTCAGTCTCATCAACTGCTGCCTTAGCCTTGGCAAATACTTCGTCAAACTGTGCATTTGAATAGTTCATGAAGTTCTTGGATGAATCTGTAGGATAGAATCTGAGTACATCCGAAGGTGCCATCTGTGAATCAAGTCCGATGATGGTAGCATCATGCTGTCTTCCCTTATATACATCGGAAAGCCATGTGCCCCAGTCGATAAGCTGGATCTCGGCCTTGATGCCTACTTTTGCAAGCTGTGATACGATAACCTGACCGGTCTTTACATGGAAGTCATAGTTTGAAGGGATCTTGATGGTGAATGAGAATCCGTTCTCATATCCTGCTTCCTTTAAAAGCTCCTTAGCTTTGTCAAGATTTGTTTTATAAGTATCAACGAGTGATGCATCATAATACTTTGCAAAGCTGGGGAACATATTGGTGCCGATCACGTCACCTCTGCCGCCTGCTGTAACATTGATGATCTCTGTTCTGTCAAGTGCATAGCATACAGCCTGACGTACTCTTACATCATCAAAAGGTTTAACTGCATTGTTAAGGAACAGAGCCTGTACAAGGTTCATTGTTCCGTCAAGTACATCCATCTTACCCTGAAGCTGAGCAGCCTGCTCATTTGTAAGGTAAGGGAAGATATCAATACTTCCGGCAAGTAACTCCATAAATGCGGAATCTCCGCCGGAGGTGATCTTAAATGTTACTTTGTCTAAATATGCTTTATCGCCATAGTAATCATCATTCTTAGCCATTACAAAACTTACTAAGGGCTCGAATGATACGAATTTGAAGGGACCTGTACCTACAGGTGCCTTTGCCTGATTGTCATAATCGTTAGGTATGATGCTGCTTGTGAAGAATCCGATAAGCTCGGTATTAGGCTCGGATAAAACAACTTCCACACCGTCATCAGTCTTGTTAATTTCGGAGATAATAGAAAAAGCCGATACAGTTACAACTTCTGGATCAGAAGTCTCTAACTTACCGGCAGCGCGTTTAAGTGAATATATTACGTCATCAGCTGTAACAACCTTTCCGTTATGGAACTTTACGTTATCACGGAGTTTAAAGTTATACTTAAGTCCTCCGTCCGTAATTTCATACGAGGCTGCGACAGCCGGAACAAAATTTCCGTCCTTGTCGACCTTAATAAGGCCCTCAAAAATGTTATACAGAACTTCCTTCGTTCCTGCCGCAACTGCTTTGTGTGGGTCAAGACTATCTAAATCCTGGCTGATACCTACTACTATTTCTCCTCCGTAACTGACTGAATCGGAGTTTTGCTTGTTGTTATCTTCCGTATTGTCTTTGCATGCGCAAAGTACCATCGAAAGAGTAAGCAGCATCATGAGAAATAATGCTTTCTTCATGATGTTCTCCTTTTCTTGTTTATCTGTTACGATTTGGATTATAAGTTAACGTCTTTCTTTTGTCAAGATGAATATTATACAATTTTTCGTCCGTTTGTATGCATATTCTAAACATAATGTCATACGGCAGATGCTATTAGAGTTTGCTTATGTGCCTTGCTCCGTACAAAAAAAAGGACTCCCATGGGAGTCCTTTAAATTATGCGATTTCCTCAATCTGTGCAGTATACAGCTTATAATATGCACCCTTCTTCTTCATGAGTTCCTCATGGTTTCCAACCTCTGTGATACCGCCTTCATCTATGTACATGATCTTATCGCAGTTTCTGATGGTTGAAAGTCTGTGGGCAACGATAAACGATGTTCTGCCTTTAAGCATGGTATTAAGTCCCTGCTGCAGAGCTTTTTCTGTCTGAACATCTATACTTGAAGTAGCCTCATCAAGTACCAGTATCGCAGGTGATGAGAGAAGTGTTCTTGCAAAGGATATGAGCTGCTTCTGGCCCTGGCTAAGAAGTGAACCTCTCTCCTTAACTTCTGTATCGTAACCGTCGGGCATCTTCAAGATGAACGGCTCGGCACATACACGTCTGCTCGCTTCCCTTACCTCTTCATCGGTGGCATCAAGCTTACCGTAGAGTATGTTGTCCTTTATGGTACCCGAGAATATGAAGCTGTCCTGCATCATTATACCCATCTGACTTCTGAGTGAATGCAGTGTAACCTTCGATATATCCTGTCCGTCTATAAGTACTTCGCCGCTTCCTACATTGTAGAAACGTGAAAGCAGGTTTACTATCGTACTCTTTCCGGCACCTGTAGGTCCTACAAGTGCTATGCTCTCTCCGGGCTGTACTTCAAATGATACATTGTGAAGTACTTCCTTACCTTCCTCATATGAGAAGCTGACATTCTTAAACTCAACATGTCCCTTGATAGGAGGCATCTCTGTAGCATTCTCTGCATCGGCTACGGTTACCTTCTCGCCCATGGTCTCGAATATACGCTCTAAGTATGCCATGTTGTTAAGGAAGTTGTTGAAGATATTTCCCATGTTCATGATGGGCTGCCAGAAACGTGCCGAATATCCCGATATGGCGATAATGGTACCGATGGACTTGGCACCGCCATCAAATACAAGGATACCGAATATAAATATCGCTGCTCTTATAAGTACTGATATGGTATCAATACCGGGCCACATAAGGTTGTTACACTGTACAGCCTTCATCCATGTTTTCCTGCAGTCCTCGGAAAGTCCCGCAAATATCTCGGCGTTTTCGTTTTCTCTTGCAAATATCTGTGTGATACGTGCACCTACTATATTTTCCTGTAAGTATGCATTAAGGTTTGAACTCTTGTTTGAAACAGCCTGCCAAGCCTTACGCTGTCTGTTCTTCATCCACAGCATGAATACCGCAAGGATGGGCACACCGCACATAACAACGAGTGACATCTGTACATCTACCATAAGCATGTAGATAACGATGATAATAAGGTTGATAGTCTCAAGTATTATGTTTATCAGACCGTTTGAAAGCATATCCGATACTGAGTTTACATAGTTTACGACTCTTATCAGGATCTTGCCGTGAGGACGGTCATCATAATACTGGAAAGACAGCTTCTGCAGATGTGCAAACAGGTCCTTTCTGATATCGTAAATGATACGCTGTGAAACCTTTACCATCATTCTGGATCGAAGTGTGGTAAAAAGGATACTTACCGCATATACCGATACGAGGAGCACTGTCAGAGTGATCAAGAGCTTCATATCGTGAGGTATAAGTGCATCATCTATTGCCTTTTGTGTTATCATGGGTGCCGCAAGTCCCAAAGCTCCGCCCAGGATACTTAAGAACAGTGCAAGCCCCATCTGTTTTATATATTTTTTTATGTATGCGGATGCGAGTAACAGATGTCGTATATCAAACGGCTCGTCCAGTCTCTCATCCTGCCTGTACGTATTTTTTCCTGCCATATTTTCTCCTTTATGGTAGAAACTCCTCGCTACGCTCAGAGTTTCTTTGATTTTACCGCGCCAGGCGTCGCGCGGACCGACCGGTAAACGTTACTTCGTAACATTCGCCCTACACTGCCATCTCACCAATCTGTAAGTTAACCAGATCTGCATAATAGCCCTTTTGCTCAACAAGCTCTTTATGTGTACCGCTCTCTAGGATCTTACCGTCCTTAAGTACCAGTATCTTATCTGCAGCCTTGGTGGTTGAGATACGCTGTGCAATTATTATCTTTGTACATGAGAAATCAAGGTTTCTGAGTGAATGCTGGATCACTTTTTCTGTTTCCATATCAACAGCCGATGTTGTATCATCCAGTATAAGTATCGAAGGTCTGATAGCAAGTGCACGTGCAAGAGATATTCTCTGCTTCTGACCGCCGGAAAGACCTACGCCACGCTCACCTACTATGGTATCGTAACCTTCGGGAAGCTTCTCGATAAAGTCTGCAGCTGCCGAATACTTCGCATACTTTGTAACCTCATCCGGCTTCATGGTTGAAGCACCGTATGCTATGTTACCCTCTATGGTATCTGAGTAAAGAAGTACATCCTGTGTTGCAAGGCCTATATTCTTTCTTAGATCTTCAAGCTTATATTTTTCTACAGGCACATCATCCACAAGCACCTGACCTGCTGTAGCCTCGAAAAATCTCGGGATCATCTGTATGAGCGAAGTCTTACCGCATCCGGTCTCTCCGATTATGGCAACAGTTTCACCGGGCTCCGCTACAAACGAGATATCCTTAAGTACCGGATAAGTTCCGTCATCATACTGGAATGATACGTGCTTAAACTCTACCTTACCGTTGAATCTTTCCGGATGAGCTATAGCATCAGGCTTATCAACTATCTCAGGCTGTGAGTAGTATATTTCCATAACCTTAGCTGAAGCAGCTGAGAAACGCTGGAACTCGTTCATGATATTACCCATCTGTCTCATGGGATTGGCTATAGCCCAGATAAGTCCTGAGAATGCTACGTAATCACCCATTGATATCTCGCCGTTCATAAAGAAGATACCGCCGATGAGCAAATGGATAACAGGAAGTGCATTGGCGATAGTTTCAACAGCCGGGAAGAATTTTAACCATGTCATATGGGTATTGATACCGGTCTCTTCAAAGTCCTTGTTGGCCTTATCAAACTTATCTACCTCATAGCCCTCTCTTGCAAATGCACGTACAACTCTGTTGCCGGAAATGTTTTCCTGTGCTTCCGTGTTCATGCTGGCAAGCTTTTCACGAAGGAGTTTATGCTTGGGAGCTACGCTTTTTCTGAATCTGAATACTACGACAAAAATAATGGGTGATACTATAAGAAGACATATCGCTAGCTTCCAGTTCATGATGAAGAAATACACCGCGGTAGCCGTATAAAGTGTGATGGATTCAACGATCATACGTACTACCCACGCTATGTTATGGCGCACTGCATCAAGGTCACCCGTAACTCTCGTCATCAGGTCACCTGTACGATATGTACTGTAAAACTTCATATCCTGTCGCTGGATCTTGTCATATAAGAAATTCCTGATCCTGTATAAAGCCTTCTGAGATACATGCTCATATGCCATACAGTCAAGATATACAATGGTTACACGGATAAGTGTGAGTCCGACCATGATAGCTATAAGCCATAAAAACTCTTCCTTATAGTCCGCTATATCCCATTCATTTTCCTGGATATCACGGAGCAGGTCAACTATCTTACCCGAAAAGAAAGGCACTACCAACTGCATGATATTGTACACAACCGTGCCTATCAGAGCTATTATGAAAAGCTTACGCTTTCCTTCCATGTTTTCCCAGAGCCAGCCAAGTCTTGACTTCGGGAATTGGCTTACATCCGATTTTTTTTCTTCGGATTTTTTACTTGCTGAATCACTCATCTTAAGTACATTCCCCCTTAACGTAAAACATTGTAGCACTTTATTTTCCGTAAACAAATGTATTATCGTTTAAAAGTTTTGTATAAAATTGTAATGGAAAATACAAGGAACCTTTCGAGGTCTCCCTCAAAAGGTTCTGTAATATTATTTGCCAAAACTATTAAAATCGATCCTGATATTTTCAAGCTTAAGTCCTGCTGTAGGAACAAAAAGCTTATATATGGTATGTCTTGTATGGATGAAGATATCCTTTTCCATAGTTACCGGCTTGCCGCCTGTACCGTTAAAGGTGTATACCGCATATACCTTACCGTTAAAGAAGAAGGTAACGGGAAGCTGTGCCAGTTCTCCAAGCTCGGAGGATGCAGTGATCGATACTTTGCACATGCCTACGGTATCAAAATCTATACCGAATACTATCTCCTTCTGACCGTTAAATGCAGTAAGGTCATAAGTATAATCCATGCCGCCGTTTATAAACTCGACATCCAGTGCTTCTTCCTTAAAGCTGTCCTCGGTATCCGCCGTCTCTATCTCGGCTTCGTTTCCGTTAAGTCTTTCATATGCATACATGGTCATAGCCTGACCGCATACATTCTTTGCACATCTCTGAAGTTCTGCTATGGTAACTCTGCCGTCAGCCAAGGCTTCCTCAAGATTATCGCCGTGCTTGTTCTTTGAAGAGTCGGGACATACCATGTACAGATCGTTCTGTGCTCTTACCATGGCTGCGAAGTTATTTCTCTCGCCGGGACCGCCTTCCTCACTGGTCATAGCCCACCAGTCTGTCATGACTATGCCCTTAAAGCCCCACTGGTCACGTAGTATCACTGTATTAAGGTCATAACAGCTTGAAGTCCATGTTCCGTTAAGGCTTCCGTATGTGGTCATAACCGAATCACATACACCTGCTTTAACAGCTATCTCAAAGCCCTTAAGATAGATTTCTCTTAATGCTCTCTCAGAGATTACAGAATCAACGAAATGTCTCTTGGTCTCCTGGTTATTACCTGCGAAATGCTTCACCGTACCGGTCACTCCTGCATAGTGCAGGCCCTTAAGCATTGCTGTACCCATAAGACCTGTAAGTAACGGATCCTCAGAGAAATATTCGAAGTTTCTTCCGTTAAGAGGATGCCTGTGAATGTTCATACCGGGTCCTAAGAGGTTATCCACATTGTTCTTTACCATCTCCACGGAAGTGTACTGATATAGCTGTTCTACTAATGTCGTATTAAATGTAGAAGCAAGTAAAAATCCACTCGGAAGTGAGAATGCCAGAGCTCCTGTATCAAGTCTCATACCGGAAGGTCCGTCATCGCAGCAGCATGCAGGAACACCCTTTTCAATGAGACTGTCGGTTATGCCGCCGTAAGCCGATGCTGTACCTGCGGTAACTCTAAGGCTGCCCATGCCCTCGCCTCTGACTATCGAGATGAGTTCTTCTTTTGAAAGCTGAGCCACAAAGTCATCCATGGATACTTTTCCGTCTTTAACATCCTTTAACTTGTAGCCCTTATCGCCAGTCATCGGGATCTCAGCCGGGATCCTCTCATCCCTCTTTTCCTTCATCGATACCTTTCTTACAGGTACCTTTTCCTTTACCATGAAGGGAATATCATCCGGCATGTCACATACAACTGCCTTCATCCTGTTAAAGCTTCTTACCGGTGCCATAGCACTTTCAAGCTTCTCTAAACAGATATTTTTTTCTATAACAAAACTTCCGGAGTATACCGTGTCCCTAACGTTTTCGCCTACGAGTACGGAATATCCGCCCTTTTCAAGTACCCATGCAGTGCCGAATCCCAGTGCATTTCCGTCATCAAATGATGCAAATGCATTCGCATCGCATTCAAGCTCATATACTCTCTTCTCACCGGGCTTTAAGAGAGCTGTTTTCGTAAATGCGGTCAGCACCTTTGCAGGCTTACCCATCTTGCCCAAAGGAGCGGATACAAACTGCATTACCACTTCCTTACCGGGTACCTTACCGATATTGGTAACGCCCACTGTCTGTACTACCTTTGCGCCCTTATCGGTGATATCCACCTTGATATGCATGGGTTCAATGCTGAACTCTGTATATGAAAGACCGTATCCGAACGGGAAACGCACCTTATCCTTAGCCGTGGTCTCAAAGTATCTGTAACCTACATATATGTCTTCTTCATAGAAAAGATCTTCCGTTTTTCCGAATGTACAGGATGAAGGATAATCAGAGAGTTCATAAGCTACGGAAACAGGCAGATGTCCTGAGGGTGATACCTCACCTAACAGCACCTTTGCCGTGCCGTATCCGCCTATATGTCCGCCCTGCCATGCTATAAGCACCGCATCGGGATTTACTTCATCCATGAAATTTAAGTCCATGATATTTCCGATGTTTAATACTACAGCTACTTTAGAGAATGCTTTTCTAACCTTTTTAAGTGTGGAGAGCTCTTCAGGGTAAAGCCTGAATGCGCCCTCTTTATCAACATT
>JAFZQN010000117.1 GCA_017620375.1 Lachnospiraceae bacterium | reverse complement strand
TACAGGCATTTTGTGTATGATGTGCATGGCTGGGATCCTCTCACTGCTGGAAACGTTGACAGGCTCCATAACGACTATGCCATAGTAAATCCGTACATAGTATCAAAGTACGGACTGGATAGAGAGATCGTTCTTCCAAAAGGATTTTGGGATGAACCGCTATGTAAGATAGCAGAGTTTGATACAGATATGCTTTTAAAGTCAATGAAAGAGTTTGTTACTACCAAAACGGAAGGTGAGATATTTTTCTTCACGCATGAGATGACAGATGCTTTTATAGCCGATTCCGTAAAGGTGTGTATGGAAGAACTGGACCGCATGGAACGAGGGGAACCGATGTCGGACAGTGATGCTCTTGCCTGGGAAAAAGCAGTAAAGTGACGGAGGAGAAAAATGCAGATACCTGATAGCTTAAAAGAACTGTTTTTAGGTCTGGAGACATATATAACCGAAAGATATGTAGATTTAACCGTTAATGAAGTTAAATGTGAAAGTTTTTCACGCTATGAAGAACTTGCTGATGAAGAGTCCTGCGAATTAGGGGAGCCTGTTGAAAGACCGGCAGCAGCACCTATACGTAAGGAAAAGAAGACCGGAAAGAGGTTTAAGGGACTTTTACACGCAAAAGAATCGGTCTGTTTTGAGGCGGCTGCATATAAAAAGCCGGAATCACTTGATGACAGGGTAAAACATATAGGGGATACCTGGCAGGAGATGTTACTGAAGATGATCGATGACCGTGGGTATACCGATACCGAGGTGTATAAAAGGGCCAATATAGACAGAAAACTGTTTTCAAAGATAAGAAGTAACCCTTTATATCAACCCAAAAAGGTGACAGCCGTAGCGTTTGCTCTTGCCTTAAAACTAAGCCTTGATGATACAAAGGATTTTATCGGAAGAGCAGGTTATGCTTTTTCTCCGAGCAGTAAATTTGATCTCATAATCGAGTATTTTATTGAGCACGAGGTATATGATCCGTATACCATAAATCTTGCTCTTTTTGAACATGACCAGCCTACTATCGGAGAATAATAATGTCGCTTCATAAGCGACCAATTGATGAAAATAATATCATATACTTGTCTCGTAACAAAGAGAAAGGGACTCCCAAGAGCATAAAATACCGGGAGAAAATAAAAAGAAAGCGAGGACAAGTATATGAAGAAGGGATTAACAGAAATAGTTTTTATTCTTGACAGGAGCGGTTCGATGTCGGGGCTTGAAAAGGATACCATAGGCGGTTACAATTCAATGCTTGAAAGACAGAAGAAGGAAGAGGGCGAGGCAGTCATCTCAACAGTGCTGTTTGATGACAAGATCGAGGTACTGCATGACAGAGAGAACCTGTATGAGGTGAAAAACATAACCGGAGAAGATTATTACGTAAGAGGATGTACGGCTCTCCTTGATGCGGTGGGGACTACCATACAGCGTATCGGCAGCATACAAAAGGAAATGCCTGCAGATGAGAGGCCGGAAAAGACCATGTTCATCATAACCACGGACGGTATGGAAAATGCCAGCAAGGAATATACATATTCCAAGGTGAAAAAGCTTGTTGAAGATAAAAAGAAAAAGCAGCATTGGGAGTTTATCTTTTTGGGAGCAAATATTGATGCGGTTGAAGTGGCAGGCAGATTCGGTGTATCCAAGAACAGAGCGGTAAGATACGAATGCGACAGCGCAGGGACCAGGCTCAACTTCAAGATGATGTCAAAGATGGTAAGCTGTGCGAGAGCATGCGAATCCGCAGAGAAAATGGAAGAAATGATGGACTGTGATGAAATGCTCGCACCTATCAAAGCGGATTATGAGAGAAGACATTTAAGAGCATAATGAGATGAGAAAGACAGAAGGGCATCCGAAGACCGGATGCCCTTAATTATATTGCAATTTACCGTATTCTGTGGTACTATATAAGATTAGAAGGAAGAAAGGTAAGTAATAAAAATATGTTATTAAAATACAGTGCAAAAATGAAACTTTTTTTGTTTTTGCTTATGATATGTATCTTTTCCTTTGCATGTTCTTACGGGACAATCGACAAAAATGCTGTTTCGAATGAAGAGACGGTTGGATATAATACGGATAACGCAGAGGTACCTGAAGACGATAACACAGCCGAAATTACTGCTGGTGAAGGTAGAACAGAAGATGCAGATTTGAGTGATACTCTGACAGAGGATGTGCCGCAGGAAGATAAGGATCTGGACATAACCGTCACGGAAGCTGCAGTAGCGGAAGAGAGCACATTACCTAAGGAAGTATCAAAGACTCAGAAAACAAAGATAGCTGATAAGACAATAAGAAAATTTGCAAAAAATCTTGAAAAAACAACGGATATCCCCACCATCCTGGTATATACCGAAGAAAACTCTGAAGTAGTATCGAGAGAGACTTATGTTAACTGCACGGTGTATACGATCAATTGTGATGAGGAATATAAGCTGACCGGTAATGAGGCGGGGATCAGAGTAAGAGGCAATTCCACCGCTTTCGGCGGCAATGTGGGGATGATAAGGAAAAACCAGGTTCCCTATAGGATAAAATTCAGTAAGAAAACTAATCTGTTCGGATTAAATGACGATGCGGAATGTAAAAGCTGGGTACTTCTCAGGGCAGAGTACGACCTCTTAAAAAATGACATCGCCTTCAGACTCGGAAGGGCTATCATTCATGAATACAACTACTGCTCGGACGGTATACCGGTACATGTATACCTTAACGGTGAGTTTAAGGGTGTATATGAACTCTGTGAACAGAGCCAGATAAACAAGAACAGGATAAACATAGCGGAGACACCCAAGGATTATGAGGGGACCGATATCGGATACCTGGTGGAGATCGACAACTACGGGGAAAAGCCGAATTTCAGTGTGAATTATGCAGGGGCTACCGTTACGGATGATAACGGGGCAACAAAAAAGTTTAAGGCAAAGTATTATTCGATAAAAAGCAATATATATTCCAATAAACAGACACAGTACATAAAGAAGTACATCAACAATGTTTTTACGGTCCTTTATGAGGCGTGTGAAAACGGGAACTATTATTTCCTTGATAAGAATAACGATCTTGTGGCAGCCAAACAGAAAAAACTGCAGGTTAAGGATGAAGACGGAAATCTTAAGGATCCTGCCGAGGTGGTGGCTGAAAGAGTTATAGATCTTGACTCTGTGGTAGATCTTTATCTTGTATATGAGATCACCAAGGACAGGGATGTCGGAGAAGGAAGCTTCTACATGTATGCCGATTTTTCTGAGTCAAGTCAGGATAAGAGACTTACTTTTACTTGCCCCTGGGACTTTGAATGGGCATATGAAGGATCTTCATCCGGGAAATATGCGGCAGTCTTTAATACCGAAAGCTTTGTGGAAACATTTGAAGAACGTTCAAATCCATGGTTCATCCTTCTTATAAAGCAGGACTGGTTTAAGGAGAGAGTGAGCCGCAGATGGGAAGAGTTAAGAACTATGAATGAAGAAACGGGCACGGATATTATCACAGAGTGCCTGAATGAGGAAAGAGCTCTGTTAAGTAAATATAACAAGGACTTGGCAAAGCAGGGAAGTAATGCCTGCAAAAAGGCAGAGAACCTTATAGCATGGACCGAGAAGCGTATAAAATGGCTGGATGGGTGGTTAATTGATGATCAACGGGATCAGACTTGACGAACAAAGGGTAAATATATACGATGACATGAGAAGTCAGATTCAGCAGACCGAGACGGAAAGCTCCGTAGCAAGAGTCGGCGAATCTGCTCAGAATGTATTAAAAGCCCCTGATGCTGCAGAAAACCAGGCTGCTGCAGGAGGGGTTAATGCTGCTGTCCAAAAAGCCCTGGAGGAAGCAGGATTGCCCAAGAACGAGCGTAACAGCGGTATAGTCCGTCAGATGCTTGAAAATCAGATGTCGATAGACAAAGACAGTCTCGGCCGTATCGTACAACAGGCCAATATGTTCAGGGAAGCAGATGTTTCGACACTTCTCCTTATGAATAAAAACAATATGCCTGTGACACATTTTACGGCTGCCCAGCTTCAGGCTTACATCAATAATGAGCAGAATCTGTCCGAGCAGATTGGAAATGCTATAAACAGTCTGATGGAATACCTCGCAGAAGACGCGGTATCGGGGAATATGTCGGCCAATATCGGAGTACTGGAGCTTCTTACAGGGACTGGGGAAGTGACTCCGGAAGCAACTGCCACAGCAGAAGTTACGGCTACACAGGTAGCAGCGGAAAATATTGCATCCTTAGCCGGGGGCGAGGCAAATGTTTTAAACGTCCTTATGACAGGCCAGGGTGGCTCAGAGGCAGTTATTGCGGCGGCAGGCCAGGGAGCTGCGGCCAATGTGGAAGAGGGCGAAGTACTCAATATGCTCCAGACCGAATCGGTAACCAATGTTATAAATGAACTTGGTACAGATGCGGAAGGCAGCGGAGCAAACTGGATGAACGGCTTTGGTACCGATGAGGGCGGTCTTTCGTCCAATGCATTCAGTGAGTACAATATGGATAACGGTAAAGAAACACTTACCGCAGGCAAAGGATCCGAAAACTCCGGCCAGCAGCAGGGAGTACCGCTGTCTACACTCCTTTCTGAAAGTGAGATAAATGAACTGAACAGCTTGCAGAGCAGGCTTTTTGGGAAGGAAGCGGCAGCTGCATCTGATGCGGACTCAACTCAGGTACTGAAAAATATTTATGAAAATATCAATAACTTAAGTGAAGTTGAGCTTAAGGAACTTTTCAGCTCGGAGACATACAGAAAGCTTGTAGGAAAAGCTCTGGGCGAGAAGTTTACACTGAATGCCGATGATATCGATTCGGCGGACTCGATTAACGATTATTATAAAGAGACATTTAAAGCATTAAGCAAGCTGCAGGAAATGGTGGGCAAGGATTCCGCCATGGCCGATAAGCTTTCAAAACCCATGGACAATATGAAGTTCATGGACACTCTTAACAATGTATTTCCGTATATTCAGCTACCTTTAAAGCTGAATGAGGGTAATACCCACGGTGAACTTTACGTATTTAAGAAGGGCAGAAGCAGCGCCGATCCCGGTGATTCCAAGAGTGTGCTCCTGCATCTGGATATGGACAGTCTCGGACCTACAGATGTGCATATGGAGCTTAAGTCGGGATTTTTGAAGTTGCGTTTTTATTGTGAGAATGAAGTTTCAAAGACTATACTTTCGGATCATTTCGGTGAACTTGAGACTGCACTTACAGGCAAAAATTTTCAGGTTACTTCAGAGTTTAATGTACGTACCATGGAGACTCAGCATATGGTTGAGGCTCTCTCGGGAGAGTCTGGAAGTATGCCCGAGTTTAAATATAATTTTGATATAAGGGCTTGATCTTAAAACAGGTAATATTATGGACAACAATCTAAATACTGATAAAAATGTGGCAAGTGCTATAAGTTATGACAATTCGGATTCTTTTAAAGCGAGGGATATCCTGCTGGGAGTGTTTTTCTTTTTTGCACTTTTAGGCGTCGGACTTTATATCGCGATAAACTTTAAACCGATCTATTACACATGTATCGATAAGTACGGCTTGGAGAAGGCAAGCGGGCTAGACAGGGAAGAGATCATAGAGAACTATGATGCCCTCATTGCTTACTGCTGCCCGTTCCATTTCGGGGAACTTTCGTTTCCGACATTAAAGGCTTCCGTATCGGGACTGTCTCATTTTGCCGAGGCTAAAAGGCTGATGGTAGCCTTTTATATAATAGGATTTATATCCGCTGTCATCACGGTACTTGGATTTATGAAGAGGATAAGAAGCCGTGAGATAAGGTTTTACAGGGTATGTGCCATAACAAGCATCGCATTTCCGGTGCTCCTTGCGCTGATAAGTATCATTGATTTTGACAAATTGTTTGTATTGTTCCACAAGATAGCGTTTGACAACGACGACTGGCTGTTCAATCCCGAGACGGATCCTGTAATAACGATCCTGCCCGAGGAGTTTTTTATGAGGTGTCTTATCACGATACTGCTGACTATCATCATCGGGGCGGTAACGCTGTTTGTGATATATATGTGCAAAAAGAGAAAAAAGAGGAAAGAAGGAGCTCCGCTCCCGAAACAAATGAACTTTTATTATTAATAATGCGTTCATAGTAAATTTACAGAATTTTTCCAAAGTTTTTTCTTTGGGACTTGCTTATGCGTTTTGCTAATGCTATAATACGTAGTCGGCAAGCTTTTATCACTATTAGTAAAAACGCGAGGAAATATCCTATGAAGGAAAATGATTATATTATCGTTTCGGATGCGACGGTAGATCTTGACAGAGAAATACTTGAAAAGCTTAACTGCAGGATCATTCCCATGATATATATCCTTGGAGGAGAGGAGCATTTCTTTAATCCTCTCGAAAAGGAAATTGATTATGATGACTTCTACGGGAAAGTAAACGCAGGAGTACCGGTTTCGACATCGCAGAATCCTCCGAAGCTGTTTTCGGATTTTTATGAAGAACTTATAAAGGATTATAAGAAGATACTTTATGTATGCTTTTCCTCGGGTCTGAGCGGAAATTACGGATCGGCTGTGATGGCTGCAAGGGATATTATGGAAGATAATCCCGATGTAAGGATAGAAGTGGTGGATTCACTTTGTGCTTCTTTAGGAGAGGGATATCTGTTGCAGGAAGTATGTAAAAAGCGTGATGAAGGTGCTTCGTTTGAAGAAGTGCTCAGTTTCACGGAAGTAATAAAAAGACAGGTATGCCACTGGTTTGTGGTGGGCAACCTTGATCAGCTGGCCAGGGGAGGAAGGATCAATCCTGCTGTGGCAAAGCTGGGTTCGATACTGAATATACATCCCATACTTACCACTGACGCCGAAGGAAAACTTAAAGTATCGGAAAAAGTACGCGGAATGAAGAAGGCTCTGATAAGGCTCTGCGAACGTTTTAAAGAATATGCTTTCTCCGGTGACGGACTGCGGGTTATGATAGCACATGCAGGTTGCCCTGATCTTGCTGCGGAGCTTACAAAGCTTGTACTCGCTACAGGCAGGGTAAGGGACTGTATCATCCAGAGAATAGGTCCGGTGATCGGCGCACATACCGGTTCACCCATGTGTGCACTGGTATTTATGGGCAGGCAGGAAGAATAGAAATAAGGCGGTAAATAAAATGATCAGTAATGGAGTAATTATCTCACTTTATACTTTACTTGTGTCTATCGTTACATTTCCAATAATGATATTCATCTTGATGAAGATAAAGAGGAAGGTTAAAATATCTCCGTTCCTTTTGGGACTTTTGGTATATTTTACGTTTGGCGTTTTTTCGACTACGATAGTACATACGTTATTCATAAATGAAGGACGTCCAACTTACGCATTTTTAACCGGAAATGTAATAGCTTATTCGCTTTATTATGCGGTTGTAGTCGGAATACTTGAGGAATTCGGATTCCTGATCGCATATAAAAAGATCATTGCAAGTTATGACGAAAACGAAACTCCGATCACTCTGGCACTCGGAAATGCATGGCTTGAAGTGATCATGGTCTGTTTTCTGGCTCTTGCGGCATATATTGCATATGCTACCAAGTATAACGAAGTCGGAGAAGAAGGATTCAGAGAGTTTTACGGTGATATAGAGAATCTGGATCTGGATGCGACTATCAATATGCTTAAGTCCATAACGGTGGGCGAGATCATTATGCTGGCATTACAGAGGATAGCATACTTTTTTATGCATATCTTCCTGTCGATAATGGTATTTTATTCGGTAAAAAAGAATATCATTCAGTATTTCTGGATGGCTGTGATCATCAGAGGATTATGTACCGTACCGGGAGCGATAGAAAATTTCAATAACAAAAACAAAGACTATATCATGTCTATAGGACAAAAGGTTCCGCTAACGCTTTATCTGATCGTAATCATAGCATTTGCAGGATTTATAGCTATTAAACTGTATAAGGCTTATGATGCAGAAAAGGTGCTTTATCCTGCCGACCTCTTTAAAAAACAGCCCGATATGCATTTAATGTAAAGATATACATAAAATAATGTATAAAAATACAAAAATATTTAAAATATACACTTGACAAACAAAAGAAATAAGAGTATATTCTAAAACAAGCTTTGTGAATTAATATTCATTAATGAGCAAAATAATGTATATTTATAAAACTTTTTATTAATAAAGGAGAATGCTGATATGAAAGAAAAAGTAATCTTAGCTTATTCAGGCGGACTTGATACCACAGCTATCATTCCCTGGCTTAAGGAAAATTTTGACTACGATGTAGTATGCTGCTGTATCGATGTAGGACAGGAGAGCGAGCTTGACGGATTAGAGGAGAGAGCAAAGCTTTCAGGCGCTGAGAAGCTTTACATCGAGCATCTTACAGAAGAATTCGTAGATGATTATATCATGCCCTGTGTTAAGGCGGGTGCAGTTTATGAGCATAAGTACTTACTCGGTACATCCATGGCAAGACCTCTTATCGCTAAGAAGCTTGTAGAGATCGCCCGCAAAGAGGGTGCTACAGCTATCTGCCACGGTGCTACAGGTAAGGGTAACGATCAGGTACGTTTTGAACTCGGTATCAAGGCACTTGCTCCCGATATCAAGATCATCGCTCCCTGGAGAATGACAGACAAGTGGGGCATGAGCTCACGTGAAGAAGAGATCGAGTACTGCAAGCAGCATGGTATCGACCTTCCCTTCTCAGCTGACAACAGCTACAGCCGTGACCGTAACCTTTGGCATATCAGCCATGAAGGCTTAGAGCTTGAGGATCCCGCAAATGCACCTAACTACGATCATCTCCTTGTACTCGGTGTATCACCTGAGAAGGCACCCGAGGAGGGCGAGACCATCAGCATGACATTTGAAAAAGGTATCCCTACATCACTTAACGGTGAGAAGTTAAGCGCTACCGAGATCATCAAGAAGCTTAACAAGCTTGGCGGAAAGCATGGTATCGGTATCGTTGATATCGTAGAGAACCGTGTAGTCGGTATGAAGTCACGTGGTGTATATGAGACACCCGGCGGAACCATCCTTATGGCAGCACATGAGCAGCTTGAGGAGCTCATCCTTGACAGAGCTACCATGACAGTTAAGAAAGAGATCGGCAACAAGTTCGCTGATGTAGTATATGAGGGCAAGTGGTTCACACCTCTCCGTGAGGCTCTTCAGGCATTTGTTGAGAGCACACAGCAGTATGTTACCGGCGAAGTTAAGATGAAGCTCTACAAGGGCAACATCATTAAGCAGGGTACAACATCTCCTTATTCACTTTACAGCGAGTCTCTTGCATCCTTCACAACAGGTGAGCTTTACGATCATCACGATGCAGAGGGCTTCATCAACCTGTTCGGTCTTTCACTTAAGGTAAGGGCTATGAAGATGGCTGAGGCTGAAAAAAATAAAAAATAATTAAATAGTTTTAATTGATTGTTTTCTTTACAAAATTCAAAGCCTGGGATATAATAATCCTTAGGCTTTGTTTTTTTGTAAAACGGGCTTTATAGGAGGACTGAAACGTGAAAAGAAATACAAAAGAGGTAATGAAAAAGGTATTAAAGATTTTAGGGATAGTTGTCGGGGTTTTACTGGCATTGGTAATTATATTTTTCTTTTTTGCTGCGGCAACGGAGTATAAACCCAAGGATAAAGAAGATGTAGAGTTTGTGAGTGCTCTTGACGTGATGGAAAAAGAGAGCTTTGACATTGTGACACTCAATATGGGATATGCCGGTCTCGGAGAAGAAATGGACTTTTTTATGGACGGCGGAGAGGGTGTAAATCCCGAATCTGAGGAAAGAGTAAGAGAGAATCTTACCGGCATCGAAAAAATGCTTGATCTTACAAATCCGGACTTCTATTTTATCCAGGAGATCGATAAGGATTCATCAAGATCGTATCATATCGATGAAACCGAATATATACAAAAGGAGTATGCTTCAAGAGCATATGCTCAGAACTATGTATGTAAGTGGGTGCCTTATCCTGTTGCACACATGATAGGAAGTGTGGACAGCGGTATCATGACGCTCTCTACCTACAAGATGGATTCGGCCGAAAGGATAAGCCTGCCGAATAACCAGAGCTGGCCTAAGTCCATGTTTATGCTTAAGCGCTGTATGCTGGTAAACAGGATCCCGATTAAGGATTCCGATAAGCAGCTGGTACTGGTAAATTTCCATCTCGAAGCCTACGATGATGATAAGACCAAGACCGAGCAGACTAAGGTAGTGGTTGACTTTATCAAACAGGAATACGCAAAGGGCAATTATGTGGTAGCCGGCGGAGACTTTAACCAGAGCTTCCCGGGAGCGGAAGAAGCATTCCCGACGATAGCCGGTGATATGTGGCGTCCGGGTAAGATCGATCCCGCGATGTTCCCAGAGGGCTGGGAAGTATGCTATAGTCTCGATGCACCTTCTTGCAGGTCGATAAACCAGCCTTTTACCGGACTTGAAGGTCATCAGACCTTCTGCCTGGACGGCTTTATACTTTCTCCCAATCTTAAATGTGATATTGTTGTAACGATCAACTGTAACTTCAAAGATACGGATCATAATCCCGTATATATGAGAGTATCATTTGCTGACTGATCCGAAAGGAATACCGATACATGGGCAAATCTTTATTTATCGCGGAAAAACCGAGTGTGGCACAGCAATTCGCAGATGCCATATCGCATAATTCCAAGCAGAGCTTCAAAAAGAACGATGGCTTCATAGAATCGGATGAATGTGTGGTAACCTGGTGTGTAGGACATCTGGTCACCATGAGTTATCCCGAGGTCTATGATGAGGCGTTAAAAAAATGGAGCCTGGAGACCATACCTTTTATCCCGGAAAAATTCAAATATGAAGTTATAGACAATGTAAAAAAACAGTTTAACATTGTCAAAGGACTGCTGAACCGTGCCGATGTGTCGAGAATATACGTGTGTACCGACTCGGGACGTGAAGGAGAGTACATATACAGACTTGTCGACAGCATGGCAAAGGTTCCCAAAGAAAAGGAAAGAAGACGTGTCTGGATAGATTCTCAGACAGAGGAAGAGGTCATGCGAGGCATACGTGAGGCAAAGCCTCTGTCAGAGTATGACAATCTTTCGGATGCGGCATATCTGCGTGCTAAAGAGGATTACCTGATGGGAATCAACTTTTCCAGAGTGCTCACATTAAAGTACGGTAATGATGTAAGACGTTTTCTCAAAGAGGAAAAGGGCGGAGCCATATCTGTCGGAAGAGTTATGACCTGTGTACTCGGTATGGTAGTAAGACGTGAAAGGGAGATCCGTGCATTTAAAAAGACAGCTTTTTACAGGGTAATAGCCGGACTTAAGCTGAAGGAGGAAGGGCTCCCTACGCTTCCGTGCGAATTCCGTGCGGTTGAAGGTTCAAAATACTATAATACCCCTGCGATGTATAAAGAAAACGGGTTTAAGGAGCTTGATAAGGCTAAAGAGCTTATAGGGCTCATGAAGAATGAAAAACCGGACGATGTGGTCTATTCATATATATACGGCAAGGGAAACCAGAGTGTGGTGATCCCTGCGGGGGATGCAAAGGCAAACGAGGAACAGGCTGCACAGAATATCCCTCTTACCGGATATGTGACCGATTGCGGGGAGGGCATAACTGCTACGGTTGTTTCCGTAGAAAAAAAGAAGGAAGCTAAAAATCCTCCGCTGCTGTTTAACCTGGCTGAGCTCCAGAATGAATGCTCGAAGCTCTTTAAGATCAGTCCTGATGAGACCCTTGCGATCACACAGGAGCTTTATGAAAAAAAACTTGTAACTTATCCTCGAACCGATGCCAGAGTGCTTTCCACAGCTGTGGCAAAGGAGATAGCGAAAAATATATCGGGACTCAAAAACTTCCCTCCGGTAAGTGCATTTGCTGCGGAAATACTTGAAGAGAAAAAATACGCAGGACTCGAAAAAACAAAATATGTAAACGATAAGCAGATAACGGATCACTATGCTATAATCCCCACAGGTCAGGGATTTTCGGCCCTGTCGTCGGTAAAGCCTCTGGCTGCCAAGGTGTATGAGCTTATATGCAGAAGATTCTTAAGCATTTTCTATCCGGCTGCGGTATACAGAAAAATAAGCCTTACCGTTGAAAGGGAAGGCGAAAAGTTTGTCGCAAACTTTAAAGCCCTTGAATCCGAAGGCTGGTATAAGGTTGCAAAACCCGTGAAGGGAAAAGCTGCGGATAAAACAGCTCAGGATGCTCAGCAGACAGGTGATGAAGCGGGCGATAAACAGGACGGGGATGCGGATACCGAGGAGTTCGGAACCGATATACTCGAAGCGGTCGGAAAACTCAGAAAGGGTACATCGCTCAATATCGATACGTTCAGCATAAAGACCGGAGAAACAGCTCCGCCGAAGAGATATAATTCGGGATCTATGATACTGGCTATGGAAAATGCCGGACAGCTTATAGAGGATGAGGATCTTCGTGCACAGATCAAGGGAAGCGGTATAGGTACCAGTGCTACTCGTGCAGAAATACTTAATAAGCTTGTACGTATCTCATATCTGTCGCTAAACAAGAAGACACAGATAATCACTCCCAATCTAAAGGGTGAGGTCGTGTACGAGGTTGTTAATGCCACCATAAAAAGCCTTCTTAACCCCGAGCTTACCGCAAGCTGGGAAAAGGGACTGACAGGTGTGGCCGAAGGCGCGATAAAGGAAGAGGAATATATGCAGAAGCTTTCGTCCTATATCACGAGGATGACGGACGGAGTAAAGAAATCCTCTATAGGAAGAGCTCTGGAAAATAATTTCAGATACGCGGCGGGATTTTATAAATAAGTACCAAAAATGGGACAGATGATAGTGTATCTTAAGATTAAAGATGAGGAGATCATTTTTAACGGAGGTACACTATGAAAAGAGCATTGAACTTAAAGAAGATACTTAAGACTGTTAAAAACCTTATGCTTTCGGCATTTCTCGTGTTTTGGAGCATAGGTATGCTGATGGGTGGGTTTTACGGGATAGCTGCAGTTGCGGTAGGTATTCCGGCAGTGGTATGTTTTAATGCATTTGACGTATGAAATTATAGACAATTGAAGAAAAATGTGGTATTCTATAAGGTGTATTATTGTTTATTGTGTTTTTTGCTTTAATAAAGGAGGTCTATGGAACCAACTTTTGACAACAGGACAATAGAACGTATACCTATAAGCCGTGCGGTTCCCGGGATGGAACTCGCAAGGGACATTTATTCGCGCAACGATCAGATGGTTCTGGGGCGCGGGTCTGTTTTGGATGCCCAGAAAATCTCAAAGATAATGTTTTACTCTATAGAGACCATCACAGTATATAAGATGGCCGAAGAGGGTGAGAAAACTCTTACGGAAAAGCTTAAAGAAAGTGTTGAATTCAGGGAGTTTTCACAGAAGTACGATAAAACTGTTAATTCCTTCAAGAATTCCGTTAATGATGTTATTGCGGAAAACAGGGAGATCGATGGGGAAGAACTCCTTGGTGAGATAGAGGACATTATCGACCATGCGGGGAATAATTCGCGCATATTCAATATGCTTCACTGTATCAGGGATTATGACGAGATGACATATGTACACAGTGTCAATGTATCCCTGATATGTAACTGCTTTGCCAAGTGGCTTGAGATGAGCGAGGAGGAAAAGCAGATAATCACTTTGGGCGGGCTGCTACATGATATCGGCAAGATATGCATACCGCGTGATATCCTTTTAAAACCCGATACTCTGACAGCAGCAGAGTATGAAGTTATAAAGACTCATACGACCAAAGGCCTTGAGATCCTGAAGGATAAGAGAGTGGACGACAGGATCAAGATGATAGCACTTCAGCATCATGAGCGTGCGGACAGGACCGGATATCCTTACGGCAAGTCCGGTGATGAGATAGAACCGTTTGCCATGATAGTGGCGATAGCGGATGTATATGATGCCATGACTTCCGACAGAGTATACAGACCGAGGATATGCCCGTTTGACGTAGTGCAGATATTGGAAGACGGCAACGACAAGTATAATGCAAGTTTTCTTATACCTCTTTTGGAACAGATCACAGAGGTCTATATTAATCATACGGTCAGACTGTCAAACGATGCAGTGGGGAAGATAGTCATGATCAACAGAAATGAGCTTTCAAAACCTGTTATTCAGGTCAAGAACGATTTTGTGGATCTTGCAAAGCTCAGAAAGTTAAGGATAAAAGAAATACTCTGACGGTCCGGAGAGCCAGAGTAACGGAGGAAGATAATGGAAGGGGAAAAGCTTATCAGGGAAAGAAGGACAAACGGACAGGGCAAAAAGATAGCAAGTATTGGCGTAACCGCTTTTATTGTTATTGCTGCCGCTGTTCTTTTGATTTTTATTTTCCTGCGTTTTGATGAGTTTTCCGAGTTTCTTTCTACGATAATGCATGCCATGTCGCCGGTTATCGTAGGTATCGTGCTTGCTTACCTTTTAAATCCGTTCATGAGCTTTTTTGAAAACGGCTTAAGCAGAGTACTGTGCAAGCATGCACGAAAGATCACAAGAGCGAAAAAGGTATGCAGGGTTATAAGCCTGGTCCTTACAATGGTAATACTTGTACTCTGTTTTTCCATTGTTCTTTATCTGCTCATACCCGAGCTTACCGCTACTATCATGGGTACGGATAATGAGGACGGACTTGTTGATATATTGCCTAAGCAGAGTGAGAACCTTAAGGAATGGTTCAGCGGTGTATTGAACGGTGATTCAAAGTTCTCATTATGGTTAAGAGATGCCTTTGAAAAGGGCACAACATATATCGAGGACTTTATTAACGATAAGGTATTCAATTATACCTCCGATATCGTCGGCTATGTTGCAAGCGGTGTATGGAGCGTATTCGGAATAGTATATGACATTATAATCGGTATCGTATTTTCCGTTTATATCCTTCTTGCCAAGGATACATTCGGTGCCCATGCAAAGAAGATCGTTTATTCTCTGTTTAAGAGAAGAAGAGCAAACGTGATCATAAGAGTTGCAAGGCAGTGTCATTTTAAGTTTACGGGTGCTATCACCGGAAAGATCGTTGACTCGGTCATCATAGGAGTTATGTGCTTTATAGGAATGTTCATTATGGACCTTCCTTACAGAGTACTGATAAGCGTTATCGTTGCGGTAACTAATGTCATACCTTTCTTCGGACCTTATATAGGCGGTATCCCGAGTGCATTCCTGATACTGTGTTTTGATCCGTTAAAGGCTTTGTATTTTGTCATATTCATTATCATACTCCAGCAGTTTGACTGCAATCTGCTCACTCCTCATATCGTGGGCGATTCGATCGGACTTTCTCCTTTCTGGGTATTGTTTGCATGTGTTGTATTCGGTGCGCTGTTCGGACTTCCCGGTATGCTCCTTGGTGTTCCCGGAATGGCATGTATCTATATGATCATCAAAGAGATCGTTGAATACAGGCTGAAACGGAAAGGACTGCATCCCGAGACCGGATATTATTACAACCTGGATAACGTGGATGAACATGAGATGGTTGTTATAGATCCGAATGAAGAGCCGGTAAAGATACTTAAGGATGAGTATGAAGAACAGATGCGTAAGGACAACGAGATGCCGGAAGACGATGACGGTGATGATACGGATGACGATGCATCAATAGATACAGAAATATCAGATAAGGAAGAATAGAAATGAGTAAGATTTTCAGTGTAGACAATAAGTTTTTTACGACTATCAATAAGATAGTGGATATGATGTGGCTGAGTATCCTTTGGTCGCTGTGTTCACTTCCGTTATTATTCCTGCTGTTTACATTTATGGTGGAACAGCAGATAGTACTGTTACTCATAGTATTGCTCCCGATAGCATTCATTACCATCGGTCCGGCTTCGGCGGCACTGTATTATGCGATAGTCAAATCGGTAAGGCGTGAAAGAAGCTACGCTACAAAATGCTTTTTCCATGCATTTAAGGTGAACTTTAAAATAGGTGCTTTAAGCTCGATGCTTTTAGGCCTTGTTATAGCTATACTTCTTCTTGATATAATCTGGGCTCCTGTGACCATGCCTTTTGATGCAAGTCTGCAGCCGTATATCAGAGGCGTATTTCTCGGTATGGGAGTTGTTGTGATCTTCGTCCTTGTGTGGATGTATCCGCTGCTTTCAAGATTTGAGCTTAAATTGTCAGGTCTTATAAAGAACAGCATGGTCCTTGCAGTTAAGAATATCTTCAGAACGATCATCATGGCTGCTTTATGGATCGGTATGGGTTATTGCTTCTATCACTTTTTTGAGTATATCGCATATTATCTGATTTTGTTACCTATAATTGTACCGTCTGTTTCGGCACTTATCCGTTCGTTTATCATCGAGCCTGTATTTAAACGTATTACAGGAGATCCCAACGAGGATTCCGAGACAGAGGTTGATGCTTGGTATGCAGAATAAGGAGGCGGGGTATGGAAAAAGAATTATATGATGTTTTGAATTGGGGAATGATGGAAGCACTTGAGTATTCGGAATGTGACGATCCTCACAGCTGGCTCGGTCCTCATAAAACCAAGAACGGTATTCTTTACAATGCATTTTTCCCGACGGCAAAATCGGTATCGGTTAAGTTTAAATCCCAGTCTCTTAAGATGGAACCTACAGATGAGAGCGGAAATTATTCTTTGCTGGTCAAGGATAAATCTATAAAGGACTATAAACTTATAGTTACTTATGATAACGATGTGGTATCCGAAATATACGATCCGTATTCTTTCGGACCTCAGTTTAATTCGGATGATGAGGACAGATTCATTCGTGGCATTCATTATGATGTATATGAAAAACTCGGCGCTCACGTTATGGAGATTAACGGTATAAAGGGCGTTTATTTTGCTGTCTGGGCACCTGATGCTGAGAGAGTAAGCGTAGTAGGCGACTTTAACATGTGGGACGGCAGAAGACATCCCATGAGAAAACTCCGTGCTTCGGGTGTATTCGAGCTTTTTATCCCGGGACTTAAGGAAGGCCTGGTATATAAATTTGAGATCAAGGCTAAGAACGGTCTTGCATTCTTAAAGAGCGATCCTTACGGCAACGCCTTTGAGATGAGACCTGATACTGCTGCTATAGTTACAAAACTTGACTTTGACTGGACAGATTCCGAGTGGATAGAAAAAAGAAAGAATCAGAATCTTGATAAGCTTCCTATGTCAATTTACGAGGTTCATCTTGGATCATGGCTTAAAAAGGGAGACGGGGACAGTGATTTCTACAACTACAGGGAGATCGCGGTCAAGCTTGCAAAATATGTTAAAAAGATGGGATATACCCATATCGAACTGCTTCCCGTTATGGAGCATCCCTTTGACGGTTCATGGGGCTACCAGGTAACAGGTTATTATGCAGCTACTTCAAGATACGGTACTCCTCAGGATTTCATGTTCTTCATGAATCATATGCATAAGGAGAATATCGGAGTTATCCTTGACTGGGTACCCGCACATTTCCCTAAGGATGCATTCGGTCTTGCAAAGTTTGACGGTACCTGTCTTTATGAGCATAAGGATCCGAGACTCGGTGAGCATCCCGACTGGGGTACATTGATATTTGATTTCGGCAGACCCGAGGTTTCCAACTTCCTTATTGCCAATGCTCTTTTCTGGGTAAAGAAGTACCATGCCGACGGTATTCGTATGGATGCCGTAGCTTCGATGCTTTATCTTGATTACGGAAGAAAGAACGGCGAGTGGGTAGCCAATAAATACGGAAGCAATGAGAACCTTGAGGCTATAGAGTTGTTAAAGCATCTTAATTCCATTTTCCATAAACGTAATGACGGTGCTGTCATTATAGCAGAGGAGTCCACCGCATGGCCGAGGATCACCGGTAAGGTGGAGGATGAAGGCCTGGGCTTCGATCTTAAGTGGAATATGGGCTGGATGAATGACTTTACCGGCTATATGAAGCAGGATCCCCTTTTCAGAAAGGGCTGCCATGGCATGCTTACATTCAGTATGATGTATGCTTACAGCGAGAAATTCGTACTTGTGCTTTCACATGATGAGGTTGTTCACGGAAAGTGCTCGATGTTTAATAAGATGCCCGGATACAGGACGGATAAGTTTGCAAACCTCCGTGCCGCTTACGGATTTATGATGGGCCATCCCGGAAAGAAACTGCTTTTCATGGGACAGGAGTTTGCTCAGGAGCGTGAGTGGAGCGAGACAAGAAGTCTTGATTGGGAGCTTCTCGATGACGACGATCATCAGAAGATGCAGAAATTCTATGCGGATCTGAATAAGCTTTATACCACAAGATCTGCATTTACAGAGCTTGACAACGATCCCAACGGTTTTAAGTGGATGAGCTGTCTGGATGCCGACCACAGTATTGTAAGCTTTATAAGATATGACGGTAAGAAGGAAAATACACTTTTATTCGTATTTAACTTTACACCTGTGGTATACAGTTACTTTATACAGGCAGTTCCCTATGCGGGCAACTGGAAAGAGATACTTAACAGTGATGCCGAAAAGTACGGTGGATCGGGCAGAGTTAATTCAAGAGTAAGGAAGTCGCGTCCCATGCCAAAGGATGGACAGAATAATTCTATCGAGATGGTACTTCCTCCACTTTCTGTATGTATCTTTGAATACAAGCCCATACCGGTAAAGGCTCAGGCACCTGAAAAGAAGGAAGCTGCTCCTGTCAAGAAAAAGAAGGTTAAGGTAACACCTATCAAACCTACATCCAAATAAAAAGAAATATGTTGCTTTAGGAGGATTTTTACATGGATCTGACACAATATTTCGGATCAAACACTTTTAATGATGCCGTAATGAGGGAAAGACTTCCTCTCGGAGTGTACAAGGCATTAAAAAAGACTATTGAAAACGGTGAGGAACTTAGCAGTGACATAGCCGATACAGTGGCAAATGCCATGAAACAGTGGGCTATGGAAAGAGGTGCTACGCATTTTACACACTGGTTCCAGCCTATGACAGGCGTCACCGCTGAAAAGCATGATTCTTTCCTGGCAAAGGGAGAAAACGGCAGAGTCATGATGGAATTCTCCGGAAAAGAGCTGATAAAGGGCGAACCCGATGCTTCTTCCTTCCCTTCGGGAGGACTTAGAGCTACATTTGAAGCAAGAGGATATACAGCCTGGGATTGTACATCACCCGCATTCTTACGCGAGGATGCTTCGGGCGTTACATTATGTATTCCCACAGCTTTCTGTTCATATACGGGAGAGGCTCTTGACAAGAAGACACCCCTTTTGCGTTCAATGGAAGCTATAAACAAACAGGCACTCCGTGTGCTCCGTCTGTTCGGAAAGAATGATGTGAAGCGTGTGGATGTCTGCGTTGGCGCAGAGCAGGAGTATTTCTTAATAGACAGAGAAAAATACTTAAAGCGCGACGATCTGATATATACCGGAAGAACATTGTTCGGTGCAAAGCCTCCAAAGGGGCAGGAGATGGACGATCATTATTTCGGTACCATAAAGGAAAGAGTATCTTCATTTATGCATGAGCTTAATGAAGAGCTCTGGAAGCTGGGCATATATGCAAAGACCCAGCACAACGAGGCGGCTCCCGCACAGCATGAGCTTGCGCCTATTTTCTCGACAGTTAATATCGAGACCGATCACAACCAGCTTGTAATGGAATGTATGAAGAAGATAGCAGCCCGTCACGGACTCGCATGTCTGCTCCATGAAAAGCCTTTCGCAGGTGTTAACGGTTCTGGAAAGCATAATAACTGGTCACTTGTTACCGATACAGGCGAGAACCTTATGAAGCCCGGTAAAAAGCCTCATGAGAATATGCAGTTCCTGCTTTTCCTTGCGGCAGTGATCAAGGCTACGGATGAGCATGCTGAGCTTATAAGGCTTGCAGCTTCATGTCCCGGTAACGATTACAGATTAGGTGGTGCAGAAGCACCGCCTTCAATAGTATCCATATTTATCGGAGAACAGCTTGAAGACATCCTGGCACAGCTTATAGCAAACGGAAAGGCTACAAGCTCTAAGGAGCGTGAGATGCTGAAGATAGGTGTCAGCACCATGCCTTATATCAAGAAGGACGTAAACGACAGAAACCGTACTTCAACATTTGCATTTACAGGCAATAAGTTTGAGCTTCGTATGGTTGGTTCATCTATGTCCATAGCTGATGCAAATACAGTGCTGAATACCACTGTGGCAGACAGTCTTTCGCAGATGGCTGATGAACTTGAGAAAGCCGATGATTTTAATGACGCAGTACTTAAGCTTATATGTAAGACCATTAATGATCATAAGCGTGTCATATTTGACGGAAACGGTTATTCAAAGGAATGGGTTGAAGAGGCTGAAAGACGCGGACTTCCCAATAAGGTATCATTTGTTGATGCCATAGAATCGCTTACTTACAGCGATACCGTACGTGTATTTGAAAAGCACGGTGTAATGTCGAAGGCTGAGCTTCAGGCAAGAGCCGAGATCGATTACGAGATTTATTCAAAGACAACCAATATCGAAGCAAATACCATGATAGAAATGGCTTCGAGAAAGTTTATCCCCGCAGCGATCAAATATGCCGGGATAGTAGCCGATGCCATCAATTCCATATCAGCTGCTCTTGATGAGAGCGAAGCTGACAATGAGAGAGAGATGCTCGGAGAATGTCTTGAGCTTATTGGAGATGCAAGACGTACATTAAAGCGTCTGTCGGATAATGTAAACACAGCATCAAGAATTTCCAATGAAGAGGAGAAAGCTCATTATTTCAGGGATTACGTAGTAAAGGCAATGCAGGCGTTAAGAGAATCAGTTGATGCTCTGGAGCTTCAGGTTGATGCAGGACTCTGGCCTGTACCTACATACGGAGAACTGATATTTGAAGTTTAATTTTACAAAAGGGACGGTTCCTTTTGTGATATCACTAAAGGAACCGTCTACGTATGTTTTTTTGAAGTGAGGAAAAATAAATGATTCAGGCATGTAATGTAACATTAAGACTTGGAAAAAGAGCACTGTTTGAGGACGTAAACATCAAGTTTACCGAAGGAAACTGCTACGGACTTATAGGTGCAAACGGAGCCGGAAAATCTACCTTCCTTAAGGTACTTACCGGCGAGATCGAGCCTACCAAGGGCGAGGTTGTAATGACACCCGGACAGCGTCTTTCTTTCTTAAAGCAGGACCACTTCCAGTACGATGCTTATACCGTACTTGATACGGTCATCATGGGCAATCAGAGGCTTTATGATATCATGAAGGAAAAGGAAGCCATCTATGCCAAAGAGGACTTTACTGATGAGGACGGTATAAAGGCGAGTGAGCTTGAGGGTGAATTTGCTTCCATGAACGGCTGGGAGGCAGAATCCGACGCTGCTCAGCTCTTAAACGGACTCGGAGTTGATACAGAGTATCACTATAAGCAGATGAGCGAGCTTAACGGTCCTTTAAAGGTTAAGGTACTTCTTGCTCAGGCACTTTTCGGAAATCCCGATATCCTTCTGCTCGACGAGCCTACCAACCACCTTGATCTTGAAGCGATCAGATGGCTTGACGAATTCCTTATCAACTTTAACAATACGGTTATCGTTGTTTCACATGACCGTTATTTCTTAAATAAGGTATGTACCCAGATCGCAGATATAGATTATCAGAAGATCCAGCTCTATGCCGGCAACTATGATTTCTGGTATGAGTCGAGTCAGCTGATGATCAGACAGATGAAGGAAGCAAATAAGAAGAAGGAAGAGAAGATCAAGGAACTCCAGGAGTTCATCCAGAGATTCTCCGCCAATGCTTCAAAATCGAAGCAGGCTACTTCCCGTAAGAGAGCGTTAGAGAAGATCGAACTTGATGACATAAAGCCTTCAAGCAGAAAGTATCCTTATATTGATTTCAGACCCAACCGTGAGATCGGAAACGAAGTACTTACAGTTACCAACCTTTCCAAGACCATAGACGGTGTTAAGGTACTTGATAATATTTCATTTGTAATGGGACATGACGATAAGATCGCATTCGTCGGTTCCAATACACTAGCTGCAACTACTCTGTTTAAGATACTTATGGAAGAGATGGAGCCCGACTCCGGAAGTTTTAAGTGGGGTGTTACCACTCAAAGATCCTACTTCCCTAAGGATAATACAGAGGAGTTTAAGGGAACGGAGACCATAGTTGACCATCTTATGCCTTTTTCACCCGTGGATGACCAGCAGTATGTACGCGGTTTCTTAGGAAGAATGCTTTTTGCCGGAGAGGACGGCGTAAAGAAGGTTAACGTGCTTTCAGGAGGAGAGCGTGTAAGAGTAATGCTTTCCAAGATGATGATCTTAGGCTCTAATGTACTCATCATGGATGAGCCTACCAACCACCTTGACATGGAATCCATCACAGCACTTAACAACGGACTTATCAAGTTCCCGGGCGTATGTCTGTTTACTGCACTTGACCATCAGTTTATACAGACTATCGCCAACCGTATCATGGAGATCACTCCCGACGGAAAACTCATAGATAAGATCTCAACATACGATGATTACCTTGAGAACGATGAGATGGCAAGACGCCGTCAGGTACTCAGCGTAAATAACGAAGACGAAGACTGACAGAAATAACCTTTAGTTTAGGAAGATGATCCGATGAAGAATATCACACTGGGAGTCACATATAAAAACGGAAAGATCACTGCGGCTGTATACGGCCGTGGGTGCAGCTTCTGTAATATCCTTATCCGTGAGGAAGGCGGGGAATGGGTATCGCATAAGCTTTCTTCGCATGCCCTTTATCCGCAGATCTTTACCGGTGAGTTTCCGGCGGACGGGAAAAAGAGACTTGAATACATCTTTGAAAGTGAAAAAGGTTTCTTTTTAGATGATCACGCACTAAAGGTTTTAGACGGATACGGATACGGAAAACTGTGTCCGGAGCCGGATACCAAAAATCTTAAAAACAGGAGCATACTTTCCGATACACTCGGAAAAGTATGTGTTGTCGAGAAAGACGTATTTGACTGGAAAAAGGATAAACGCGTTACTATCCCTACTTCCGACATGGTTGCTTATGAACTTCATGTAAGGGGCTTTACCGTACATGAGTCGTCAAAGGTTAATCATAAGGGTACTTACAAGGGATTATGCGAGAAGCTTATGTATCTTAAGAATCTCGGCGTAACCACTATAGTGCTCCAACCCTGCTATGAATTTAACGAGCTTATGGATTATCATATTAATATCGGTTCTTCACCTATGATAGATATGCAGCGTTCAAGGCTTTTTGCAAAGCCCGCGCAGGCTCAGTTTGATATTGCCTCCAGACTTAATTTCTGGGGATACGGGGCACAGAGCTTTTACTTTGCACCCAAGTCGGCATATGCTTCAAAACCGGAAAATGTATGCAGTGAGTTTAAGGATATGGTAAGACGTATCCATCTGGCCGGTATGGAGCTTATCATGGAGATGGATTACGCACGTGGTATATCCGACAGCTTTATACTTGAAAACATAAGATTCTGGGTGGATGAATATCATGTGGACGGTTTCAGACTTAATGTCTCGAGAGTACCCATGAAGCTTCTTGCCGAAGATCCGTATCTGTGCAATATTAAGATCATAGGTTCTTCGTTTGATGAAAGCATATTCAGTGAAAAAGATTACCGTGACCGGTTTTATGTAACAAACGACGGTTTCCAGGATACTTTGAGAAGATTTCTCAAAGGTGATGAAGGTCAGCTGCTTTCGGCATGCGAGCTCATGAAAGATAACGGCAGACGCTTTGGAAAGATCAACTATATGGCCGACCATAACGGCTTTACGCTCAATGACGTATACAGCTACGATATCCGTCATAACGAGAAGAACGGTGAAGGCAACCGCGACGGCAGGGAAGTCAATTTCAGCTGGAACTGCGGAGCCGAAGGACCTACAAAGAAACGTAAGATACTTGATCTTAGAAACAGGATGATAAAGAATGCACTTACCGTGCTGTTCTTAAGCCAGGGCATACCTATGCTCCTTGCGGGAGATGAGTTCGGAAATACCCATGAAGGAAACAATAATCCTTACTGTTGCGATAACGAACAGGGCTGGGTGATCTGGAACAGGACAGGAAGAGCAAATGAGATAAGAAAGTATACATCCGATCTTATCAAGCTTCGTAAAGCTCATCCGGTATTCAGAAATGACAATTTCCTTTCGGGCAATGATTTCTCGTTTACCGGAGTTCCGGATATCTCATTCCACGGAGTTAAGGCGTGGTATCCCGATTTCGGATATTATTCAAGGACCGTGGGAGTATGTCTTAACGGGGATTATGCTGCAAAGACTGCTGAAGGGAAGGACTCAAGCTTCCTGATGCTTATCAATACACATTGGGAAGAGCATGAATTCCAGCTTCCGGTTATAAAACGCGGAGAGTGGGAAAAGGTTCTTTCTACAGGTACGGACCCCAAGAGTGTGGAGTCACCTTCTCATGAACAAAGAGAAGTGGTCCCTGCCAGAACGATATGCCTTTATATAAGTAAGGAAAGAAAGAAGAACAGACCTGAGGTGAAGAATGACAGCAAATAAACTAAAGCTCATTGCCTGTTTTTCAATGCTCATAGACCATCTGACATATTGTTTTGTTGCACGGTATAACTGGGTTTCTTTGACCGACAGTTCGGAAAATGTATGGTGGTATTTAGGAAGAGGCATCGGCAGGTCGGCTTTTGTAATATTTTCATTTCTGCTGGTTGAAGGTTTTTTTAATACAAAGAATCTGAAAAAATATATATTAAGACTCCTTGTTACGGCAATAATTGCAGAAGCTGCCTTTGACCTTATGTGCGGTTATTTTAGGGAAGATAATATATTTGCCGCACAGAATTCGGTATTTTTGTTTGTACTGGCACTGATCCTTATGTACGTTTTGCTGTATATTGAAAAGTTATACAGCGAGAAAAAACCGGCATGGAGATACCTTTTATCTGCGGTCGCCTGTGCGCTGTTTTCGCTTGCGACATACTTTTTAAACATTGATTACGGATACATCGGAATGTCCCTGATCCTTATCTTTTTCTTCTTCAGAAAGCAGGGATGGAGACTGGTAGTGGCAGTGATCATATGGTCGATAGCGTGTCTGTTCCTGGAATTTCTGCTGGAATGGGCCGGAGTTCTGGCTCTCATACCCATCATGCAATACAACGGGGAAAAGGGGAAGGGCTGGAAATGGACCTTCTACATATTCTACCCCCTGCATATGCTTATTTTGGGAATAATTCAATATATAAGATTTTGTTGTTAGCACTCGGTAAAAATGAGTGCTAATTTTTTCTTGACTTTTTTCAAAAGTAGTATTATGATATGGATAATGAGCCGGATGGTATTGTATTTTATATATCGTGCGGCATTTTTGAGGAAAGAAAGGAAGATGTGGTACATCTAAGGTAATTTATCATGAGTACTGAGAAGGGTAATTTATCAATCAATTCGGAGAACATATTCCCGATAATTAAAAAATGGCTGTATTCCGATCACGATATTTTTTACAGAGAGCTTGTCTCCAATGGCTGCGATGCTATAACAAAGTTAAAGAAACTTTCAATGATAGGCGAGTTTGACGAGCCCGAAGGTAATGAGTATAAGATCGAAGTAAGGGTCAACCAGGAAGAAAAGACCATCAAGATCATTGATAACGGTATCGGTATGACTGCTGACGAGGTTAAAGAATATATCAACCAGATCGCATTCTCGGGTGCAGCTGACTTTTTGGAGAAGTATAAGGATAAGGCTAATGAGGACCAGATCATAGGTCATTTCGGTCTTGGTTTTTATTCTGCATTCATGGTAGCTCATAAGGTTAGTATTGATACTCTTTCTTATAAGAAGGATGCCAAGGCT
>JAFZQN010000007.1 GCA_017620375.1 Lachnospiraceae bacterium | reverse complement strand
GGGTGGCGGATTAAAGGAAGTGAGCGGTATCGAGCAAGAAAATCTATTGCAATTCGCTGTCGAAAATGGTATGATTGACCTATCCACTATCCAGGCCGAAGCAGAGATTATGGAAAGAAAAAAACTGTTAGGACTTCATACTACAAAAATTTGGCAGGGAAAGAATGGTAAGTGGTATACTTATCTTGATAACAGACTTATAAAGCGCAACACGAAAAAGGATCTTGAAGATGTCATAGCGGATCACTACCGCACCATAGTAGAGACACCGACTTTCGGATGCATGTTCAGGGAATGGGTCGAGAAGAAGTTTGAGTACGGTGAGATCCAGAGACAGACTTATGACAACTACATTGTCGAGTATCAGAGCCTTATCGAAGGAAGCTCCCTGGACTGCCTGAAACTTAACGAACTGACCGAGTCGAAGCTGGAGGATTTTATTAAGACCACTATAAGGGAAAAATCACTGACGGCTAAACGCTGGGGCAACATGAGGATACTCATTTCAGGGACTGTAAAGTATGCCAAGAAGCATGGTTATACTGACATCAGCATGAGGGTGTTCCTGGATGAGATGAGCCTTTCCAAGAACATGTTCAAAAGCAGGCCCAAAGTTGATGCGGAACAGGTTTTTACAAGGGAAGAGGAACAGAAGGTCAAAGACTACATTTGGGCAAGGGAACCTTCACTTGTGGAACTGGGAGTGCTGCTTGGGATTGAAACAGGAATGAGACGCGGTGAGATAGCGGTATTGATGCCCGGTGACATCAAAGGCGATATCCTGCATGTTGCTCGGACAGAGATTAAGTACAAGGATGAGAATGGGAAAACAGCATATGGCATCAGGGAGTCTACCAAGGGCCGTGACGGTGAAAGAGACATCATACTGACCGAAATGGCAAAGGTGATCCTGAGCAAGGCAATGGCTTTCAATCCGTCCGGGGAATATGTTTTTGAGAAAAACGGAACCTTTATCAAGGGACATTCGTTCACAAAGCGTATCCAGGACATATGTAAGGCGGTCGGGATCAGGCCCAGGGCCATGCATAAGCTACGCAAGACTTATGCGACAAATCTTCTGAATGCGGGTGTCGATGACAAGCTGGTAGAAAAGCAGATGGGACATACGGAGATACTTACGACAAAGCAGTTTTATTACTTTAACAACAAGACGCTGGAAGAGAGCAAAAAAATAATACAGACTGCTCTTGCGTAACCCGTCCGTATCACTTCCTTATTACTTTTATATTACCTTCGTATTACCTCGGCATTTTAAAAGCCAGAAACCCCTGTAAATACAGGGGTTTCGAGCAGGGATAGCAGGATTCGAACCTACAGATGACGGAGTCAGAGTCCGTTGCCTTACCGTTTGGCGATATCCCTAAACAATCAACACATGAGATTATAACTCATAGCTTTGCCTTTTGCAAGGCTTTTTTTTAGTTGAAATGAAAAACATTACCGAAAAATTCAACAAATTGACTGACAATATCGATGCGTCAGGTGCTATTATCACATATGCTGTCGGATACATGATTGATTTTTATCGGGAATTGAGGTAGAATTATAAAGGATTATGATATCAAGAGGTATATGATCATGAGAAAAAGGATACTGGAATACAGAAGATATATGGATGAGCTGCTTAGCCGCCTGGAGTCGGGTAAGACTAAGGAAGATATAGCACATATTAAGGAAGAACATCTGGTGCAGATAGGGTTTTTCCAGCATGAAAGACTTATACACCTGATAGTTACGGTGCTGTTCGCGGTGTTAGAGTTTATGGCTTTCCTTTTTGTACTGCTGGCACCTAACATCGGTACCATACTTCTTGTATTTGCAGTCCTGGTGCTTCTTGTACCTTATATCAGACACTACTACCTGCTTGAAAATGAAGTGCAGAAGATGTACGTGCAGTATGACAGGCTGGAAAAACTCCTGAAACAATAATACTTGCTTACGATAGTCAAATATGGTAAAATACCCTTTATGGAACGTGGTGGGCGTTTCAACTATAAATATACAGATTACGGAAAACACGGCGGTGTATGTGGGGTATCCGCTGCGTGAAACGGAGGTTTACAGGGGTGTCCGGTAAAAGATTATTAATGTTTATTGCAGGCCTTGTGTGCCTGTGTCTTATATTTCCTATGATACCGGCAAGTGCGGATACGGATGTACTTGTTATAGACGGTATCAGGTTCAAAGTAGACCGGGAGAGCATGACGGCATCCGTATGCGGCGCGGAGTCCGAAACGCTTACTAAACTCACTATCCCCGGCGAGATCCCTTTTGAAGATAAAAAAATACCCGTTACCTCGGTAGCGGATTATGCTTTTGAGGACAGTGCTCTTAAGACGGTTAAGTTCGGAGAGAATATCGAGATCATCGGTGAAGGAGCATTTGCTTTCAGTACGTCCCTAAAAAAAGCTGTATTCCCGTCCGGATGTAAGGAGATAGGCGACGCAGCGTTTTTTATGTGCGAGAGCCTTGAAGACATCGATATAGGCAGTGCTACCGGCGTGACTTATATCGGTGAAGGTGCATTTGCGGGCACAGCCCTTACGGACTTTATCATCCCTGATAAGACCGAAGAAATCGGTGGTTCGGCTTTTTCCGGATGTACCAGGCTAACCGGTGTCACAGTAGGCAAAAAGTGCAGCTGGATAGGGGACGGTGCCTTTTCGGGCTGCAGCGTGCTGAGTGATATATCGGTATCGTCGAAAAATAAATATCTCTCGTTTAAAGACGGATGCCTGTACAGTGCTGATGGGAAAATACTTCTGTCGGCTGCGGCAGCAAAAGGAGATATAACTCTACCGGAAGGTCTTGAAGCCATTCAGCCTTATGCATTTGAAGATAATGCAAAGGTTAGTTCCGTAGTCCTTCCCAAAAGCCTTAAGGAGCTTAGCGAGTATTCGTTTTATAATTGTACCGGATTAAATAAGATCACACTTGGGGATAAGCTTTCTTTTATCGGGGATAACGCTTTTTCGGGTTGCAGCGGGATCAAGACCATAACCATACCGGCTGCTACCGAGACCATTCAGGGCAATCCTTTTAAGTACTGTACAAAATTAAGCAAGATAAAGGTTGCCTCAGGCAACAAGAAATATAAAGCAGTAAAGGGAATGCTTACGTCCTATAATAAAAAGACCATTATCGCAGCTCCTGCCAAGAGCGGCAGCTATACTCTTTATTCCAAATGCAGGAGCATCGGAGCATTTGCTTTTTGCGGAAATACAAAGCTCGAAAGACTTGAACTCAATCCTGAACTTAAAAGTATAGGAGCGGCAGCTTTCTATGACTGCGAGGGACTAAAGTATATGTATTTCCCCAACAGCAGTATAAGCCTGCCCGAGAGCGAATACATAGAGGATATCTATTCGGAGGATATGCTGTATTGTCCTGTATTCGGAAACTGCAGCGGAAGTCTCGAGATCAATATCCCGTTTGAAGCCGAGTCGGGAGGAAAAGGATCTTTGGAGTACCTGATAAATCTCCATACAGGCAGAAAAGCCGTTATTACTACCAGATAAATTACCGGGGGGTGGGTAACCTTATGAAGATAAGTTCCATTCTGATAAGAAATTTTAAGACTATCAGGGAATTGAACATCGACAATATTGAGAGTGCTTTCATCATCGTCGGAAAAAACAGTACAGGTAAGACCACGATCTTAAAAGCCATACTTGCCGTAGCAGGCGAATATGCCGTCAAGGCAACCGATTTTAACGATCCCAACAGGAATATCGAGATAGCGGTCAATCTTGAGATCACAAATGCTGATATACTTGAGATGCATTCCAAGGGAAAGATAAGCAAGTATAAGAGCTTTGATATGTGGTATGAGGATTTCTGCACCCAGCTTCCGACCTTTGTGAGAGGCGGCAGGGAGCCTGATTCCGACTCGTACGAACAGGAAGACCAGGCTGAGATATTGGAGGAGATGTTCAGCCCCGAAACCGATATCAATCCTTCGGAGTACGGCGGACTTCTTTCGTTTTCATTTGTTGTGGATACGGACCTTTCCGTAAGGTATTCCGACGGTATCAATAAGAATAATCCAAGTCTTAAGAAGATATTTCCGAAGGTATATTTTTTTGATGTGACCAGAAATGTCCGCGAGATCCAGGACAGTATATTTAACGTGCAGACAAAATCGGCCTTGAAAAAGGTCAAGGATACCATCTGTATGTATGATGAATCAAGGCCTTGTACCAGATGCTTCAGGTGTATACCCGGGATACTGGACAAAAAGCCTGAAGACCTCTCTATATTAGAGACTACCAAGCTCTTAGAGTATAAACTCGGACAGCTTAATATGGATGAGTTTATAGAGAGGCTCAATAATTATTATATCAGAAACAGTGGCAGGAAACAGGATATCGAATTTATGGTAAAGCTTAATACCAAAGAGCTGTTTACCATGGATACCGTGGTCATGCAGAAGGACCATTACGGTGCGGATTCGGTAGAAACGTTAAGTGCCGGTGCAAAGAGCATCTATATTTTGTCGCTGCTTGAGGCATATGTAGATGAAAACAGTAATATCTCCAGTATCATCATGATAGAGGATCCCGAGATATACCTGCATCCGCAGCTGCAAAAGACGGCAAGTGAGATACTGTACAGGCTTTCAAAGAAGAATCAGGTTATATTCTCGACGCATTCTCCGAATATGATCTTTAACTTTAAGTCCTCACAGATCAATCAGGTAGTCCTGGATAAGGACTATAACACCACGATATCGGACAACACGGATATAAACAAGATACTGGACGATCTCGGATACTCTGCCGGAGATGTGATGAATGTCAATTTTGTATTCATCGTGGAAGGCAAGCAGGACAGCAACAGACTGCCGTTGCTTCTTAAGAAGTACTATTCCGAGGTATATAACGATGACGGAACCTTACAGAGGATATCCATCATTACGACAAACAGCTGTACAAACATAAAGACCTATGCCAATCTGAAATATATCAATCAGCTGTATCTTAAGGATCAGTTCCTGATGATACGTGACAGTGACGGAAAGAAACCCGAGACATTGGTAAAACAGCTCTGTTCATACTACAGTGACAGAGCCAAGGAGGATCCTCAGAATATACCCAGGATCACACGTAAAAACGTGCTGGTACTTAAGTATTATTCGTTTGAGAATTACTTCTTAAATCCCAAGATCATGGCTAAAATAGGTGTCATCAAAACGGAAGAGGATTTTTACAATATCCTTCTTTCAAAGTTCAAGAACTATTTGTACAGGCTTCCGAGTGCGCGCCGTATGAGGGAGGTAACGGGACTGGTGGTTAAGTCCAAAGAGGACTTAAAGCGCAATATGGAGACCATAAAGATCTATATGCGCGGGCACAACCTGTTTGATATCTTTTACGGTCGTTATAAGGGAGAGGATGAAAATGAGATCCTTATGAGATATATCGAGGAGGCTCCGCGTGAGGAGTTTGCCGATATATTGAATGCGATAGATAATTTCATCTATTTCATGAACCGCAGACGTGAAGACGAGGAACTCGGGCTCTCAAGCGGTATTACAGAGGTTTATAAAGGAAAACATAAGCATAAGAATAAATATAACAGAGGATAAGGAGAATATCATGTTTAAACTGTTTATCAACCCCAAGAACACAAAAGGACACATCAATCCCGAGCTTCAGGGACATTTTTCCGAGCATCTCGGAAGATGTATCTATGAAGGCATCTATGTCGGAGAAAATTCGGATATCCCGAATGTGAACGGTATGAGAAAGGATGTCGTAGAGGCATTAAAGGAGATGAAGATACCTGTGCTCCGCTGGCCGGGCGGATGTTTTGCCGATGAGTACCACTGGAAGGACGGTATAGGTCCCAAGGAAGGAAGAAAGAAGATGATCAATACCCATTGGGGCGGAGTGCTTGAGGACAACAGCTTCGGTACCGATGAGTTTATGGAACTGGTACGTCAGCTCGGTTGTAAGTCATATATCAACGGTAATGTGGGCAGCGGCACCGTACAGGAGATGAGCGAATGGGTTGAGTATATGACCTTTGAGGGTGTTTCACCCATGGCTGATATGAGAAAGAAAAACGGCCACGAGGAAGCATATAAGGTTGATTATTTCGGCGTAGGCAACGAGAACTGGGGCTGTGGCGGAAACATGAATCCCGATTATTACGGTAATCTCTACAGAAGATACCAGACCTATATAAGGAACTATAACCCCGAAAACAGGATCAACAAGATCTGCTGCGGTGCAAACGCAGGGGATTACGAGTGGACCGATGTGGTTATGAAGACCTGCTTTAAGAATGCAGAGCATTTCCATGGCTTTATGAACGGCCTTTCACTTCATTACTATACAGTTCCGAATGACTGGATGCATAAGGGCAGTGCTACCGAGTTTAATGAAGAAGACTGGTATCAGACTTTGAACAAGACACTGTTTATGGAGGAACTGATCAACCGTCATACCGCTATCATGGATAAGTATGATAAGGATCATAAGGTTGGTCTCATGGTAGATGAGTGGGGTACATGGTATGATGTTGAGCCTGGTACAAATCCCGGTTTCCTCTATCAGCAGAATACTGTTAGGGATGCTCTTGTAGCAGGTATCAACCTCAATATCTTCAACAAGCATTGCGACAGAGTAAAGATGGCTAACATCGCCCAGCTGGTTAACGTTCTTCAGTCCGTTATCCTCACTGAGGGCAGCAAGATGGTTAAAACTCCCACATATCATGTATTTAACATGTACAAGGCTCATCAGGATAACGAGCTTGTGGACAGCTTTATCGAAAGTGAGAAAGTCGGCACGGAAAAGAACAAGGTTCCGAATCTATCTGAATCGGTATCCGTTGATAAGGACGGAAAGCTCCATATCACGGTATGTAACCTTTCATGCACGGATGCTTATGATGTGGAGACTCTTATCGCAGATAAGAAGATATCAAATGTTACCGGTGAGATAGTAACAGGTACGATGAATGCGCACAATACATTTGATGCTCCCGATACCGTACATACAGAAAGCTTTGATGCTGAGATAACCGCTGACGGCCTTAAGTTTAACATTCCTGCGTGCAGCGTTCTCCATCTGACCGTGGAATGATCACCGGTTCTGTAACAGTTGTCGATCATGCATACAATGCAGGTAAATAAGAATGAGAAAAAAGATATTTAATATCATCCAGATAGGAAGCAAGGACGATCTGCCGAGCCGGCTGTTTGATATCGGCTTAACGGTTGTCATCCTTTTGAATATCCTGGTGACTTTTCTTGAGACATTTAAAGAACTGTCGGATCTGTCCACACTCTTTACGATCATAGAAGGCGTGACGGTCGCGGTATTCTGTATAGAATATATTTTGAGACTCATCACGGCGGATTATCTGTATCCTGAGGATTCGAAGCTGAAGAGCAGGCTGCACTTTATGATATCGTTTGACGGAGTGGTGGATCTGCTTACCATACTTCCTTTTATGTTCCTGTCGGGCTTTATAGCATTCAGGATATTAAGGATAGTGCGTATATTCCATCTGTTCAGGATCAACACACATTATGACTCCTTTAATGTCATAAGGATGGTTCTGCATGACCGGTGGAAACAGATAGGGTCTTCACTTGTTATCATCTTTATTATAATGCTTGCAGCTTCCCTTGGTATGTACTCGGTGGAGCACGTTGAGAACCCGGGATTTGAAAATGCTTTTTCGGGAATGTGGTGGAGCGTATCCGCACTGCTTACCGTAGGGTACGGAGATATCTATCCCATAACGGTGATCGGAAAGATCATGGGTATACTTATCGCGTTTGCGGGCGTAGGACTGGTGGCAATACCTACAGGTATCATAAGTGCAGGTTTTGTCGAGCAGTACAGGCTGAACTCGGATGCTGACAAGCAGCATCATGATATCGATAAGATCGAAGAGATCATTATCACTGCCGGACATGAATATGCGGGGAAAAGAGTGCTCGAACTTAAAGAAAAGTATGGCTATACCCTGTATATGGTCATAAGGGATGAGCTGACTTTACTGCCTACGGACAATCTTATATTGAAAGAAAACGATATCGCGGTCATCAGATCGGAGAGGCTTGTTAAAGCGGAAAAAACAAAGAAAAAGAAATAAAGACAAAAAGGGGCTGTCGTACCTGATGAAACGCATCCGGTTCGACAGCCCCTTTTTTGGCTTATGGCAGGTTCAGAGCTGCAAAGGACGTTGACCCCTTGCCTGCCCGGCCTGAAATCTGTACTCGGGAATCTGTATGCGGGTCCTCCCGAAAAAGCAGACTTACAAAGGCTAATCATACAATTTTTTTTATGCTTTGTCAAGGGATGCTTTTTTAATTTTTTTCTTGCATGTAAGTAAAAAAAGTATTAAAATATAATCAAGTATTGTCATCAATAAAAAGGGGTGTATGACATGAAAAAGAAAATTGCGGTTATGGCCAATGGCTGGAACTCGGAAAATCTTTCAAATTTCATGGTAGGCTTAATGGATGCCATACCCGAGGAGTTTGCGGACTTCTTTATATTCTTGGGGTATGGTACCTACGGTTATCCTGAAAATGCAAAAAAAGCTGAAAGCATAATATATGATCTTCCCGATCTGAAAAAATATGACGCTATCATTATATTCGGTCCCGGACTGAACTTCCAGGACGTTATAGAAGATATACAGAAGAATGCGGATGAGGCAGGCCTGCCTGTTATCAGTATAGGTCTGAAGCATCCGGGACATTATTATATAGCTGCGGATAACTATGTCGGCATGAAGGATCTTGTGGACCACATGATCGAAAAGCATAATACCAGAAAGATGGTATATATAGCAGGCTCTGCAGAGAATGAGGATTCCAATATAAGGCTTCAGGCTATCATAGACTCCACCTCACAGCATAATGTCCCCTTTAGCATTGAGAATGATGTATTTTATTCAAACTGGGAGGCCGGCAGGACATTCAGGTATATACGTACAAACTTTAAGTCCCCTGAGGAGTTCCCGGATGCGTTTATATGTGCAAATGACCTTTTGGCCATTGCAGTAAGTCAGGCCGCGGAAATGAGCTTTAAAGCAACGCCCAAGTGCGTTAAACTCACAGGTTTTGATAACCTTGACAGCAGTAAGGTATTTTATCCTTCAATCTCAACTGTTGACCAGCGCTATGATGAGGTCGGAAAAAAGGCAGGGCAGTATCTTAAAAAACTGTTTAAAGGACAGGAGATACCTGTTGAGACGATCGTTCCCTGTAAGTTTGTTCCGGCTGAGAGCTGCGGATGTAACAGAGGACAGGTTTCCGGCAATCACAGAAAACAGTATACAAGAAGGCTGCAGCTTGAGCATCAGATCCGTTCAATGAAAGACGGAAGAATCTTTACCATAGAGCGATACATATTCGAGACACATGATTATAAACTCATGAAGAAGGATATGAGGGATCTATTATATAACCAGCCGAGCTTTGAGGGCGCAACTTTCTACATTATGTTCTCACCTGTCATGGAAAAGATCGGAGAGAAAGAGGAGTCGCTGTTCCCGAGATTTGAGATTGATGAAAAGTACGATGTTATAGTAGGTAAAAGACGCAATATCCCCGTAAAGAAAGAGATGGTGGACAGATCCGACCTGATCCCCGATTACGACGGCGAGGGTCCCAATGAGATCTTTATGGTGGGTGTGCTCAGGTATGAAGAGCTTATCTGCGGATATCTCGTAAGAGGAACGACAGCGGTCAATATAAGGGACGATTCCTTCTATGATTATCTGAACCGTATCAATAAGGCATTCTATCCTTATACAAAGAACATGCAGCTGGATGCACTGAACAAAAAGCTTGCAGACCTTATGGAGCAGGATGCTCTTACACATGTTAAGAACAGGACCGCGTACGACAAGTATGTAAGACACTTCAACATGGATATCGCAAGCGGTGACAGACAGGAATTTGCGGTAGCATATTTCGATCTTAATAATTTAAAGACAATAAACGATAAATACGGACATGAGGCAGGAGATGCTTATATCAGGAATTCATGTAAGCTGATATGCGATACCTTTAAGCACAGTCCCGTATTCCGTATCGGAGGAGATGAATTCCTCTGCATCATCATCAATGATGATTATAAACATAAGGATCAGCTGCTCAAAAGCATGAGGGACGAGATGGAGCTCCGTGAGAAGGATCCCGTAAAGTACTCGCCTGCAGCAAGAGTATCGGTTGCTTCCGGTATGGCTGTATTTGACAAGGAAAAGGACACCGATGTCATATCGGTAGTCAACAGGGCTGATGTCCTTATGTACGAGAATAAGTTTGAAATGAAGAAGGGTAACGTTAGGTAACAAAAATGAAAACAGCATCGGTAAAAGGAATGAATGATTATCTGCCTTCAGAGGTAGAGCTGAGAGACTATATCCAGTCGGTGATACTTAAGGTGTACGAGAGGAACGGTTTCTTACGTATCATGACTCCTGCGGTAGAGGATGCCGAAAATATTGATAAAAGCGAAGGCGGAGACAATCTTAACCTCGTTTTTAAGATTTTAAAGCGCGGCGAGAAGCTTGAAAAGGCTCTTGCCTCGGGGAATGAAAAAGAGTTGTCGGATTTAGGACTCAGATACGATCTGACACTTCCTCTTTCGAGGTATTATGCGGGACATAAGGAGATGCTTCCTTCTCCCATGAAATGTATCCAGATAGATAAGGTGTACAGGGCTGAACGTCCCCAGAAGGGAAGAGACAGGGAGTTTGTACAGTGTGATATTGATATCCTCGGTTCATCTTCGCCCAACTGTGAGGCAGAGCTTATTTGTGTAACGGCGGAGGCATTAAGTGCCCTCTCGATAAAGAACTTTAAGATCAAGATCAATGACAGAAGACTGCTCAAGTCCATGCTTCTTAAATGCGGATTTGAGGAGAGCCAACTTGACAGCGTATGTATTTCTTTTGATAAGCTTGATAAGATTGGCGCAGAAGGTGTTACGGAGGAACTTAACGAAAAGGGATTTTCAGCAGAGGCGATAGAGGCATTTAACAAAGTGCTTGAAAGACGTCCCTTTACGCTGGATATGATGCCCGAGCTCTGTGATGATGCATCCGCAGCCGATAATCTTAAGTATATCGTTGATACCGTTAAGGCAGTATCGGGTTCGGCTTTTGATGTAGAGTTTGATATTTCACTTGTAAGAGGCCAGGGATACTATACAGGTACCGTATTTGAGGTGGTAAGCTCTGATTTTAGGGGCGCCATAAGCGGCGGCGGAAGATATGACAATCTGATCGGAAAGTTTATCGGACAGTCCGTACCTGCAGTAGGATTTTCCATAGGATTTGAGCGTATATACACTATCCTTAAAGAGAGCGGTTTCGTAATCCCGGAGAAGCGCAAAAAGATAGCTCTGATCTATGACAGCGACAAGTTTACAGAGTGCTGTGCCAAGGCAAAAGAGTTAAGAAAAGAATATGACGTTTCAATATTTGAAACACCTAAGAAGACAGGAAAATTCTTAAATAAGCTTCAGGAAAACGGCTATGGCGGATTTTTCATATTAGGACAGTCGGAAGAGGTTAATGAGCTTAAGTGATTTTCGTGTGTTAGGTCAATAGTAACGGATATGAGTAAAAACGCCTGCAACAAGGCGTTTTTTCCTACGGGAGAGACTATGCAGACTGATGTGAGAAAAATCTATGAGATTAATAAGAAACTGGTGGGTGCGGTTGACAGGGCTGTATGCCTGTTCAGGATCGGAAGATATGATAAGGCCTTAAAATGGGTTGCCGATACGGCAGACGATATAAATATCGTGGCAGACGCAGTGATGCAGGACAGGGAGTACTTTGATAATGTGTCCACCGGTTTTGTGGAAGGTATGCTTTCGTCCATCGTGGAAGCTACGGTTGCAAAGGATTATTGCCTGCTGGCGGATATATATGAGATGCAGCTTTCCACATTTGTCTGCGGTGTACAGGAACTGATACTTGGTAGAGAACAGTTCCTTGAATTTGACAATAACAGGTATAGGGAAAATATCACGCATCTTAAATCGGTGCTCCGTGAGATGATAGAGGAGCGTGATGACCTGACGGTGGACGAACAGAAGCGTTTCAGGGTTAACCTTAATGCTAAGCTTGATGATATGTTCGATCCTGCCGAGCTTTTAAAAAGAGGATTTAATTTAGAGTTTACCTCGAGCGGGCTTATGACTATGGCGGCTCCGTACAAGGGCGGACGGATATATCTCCATTCGAACGGGCGCGTGATCAACGAGAGTTTCCAGCTGGCACTTAACTGGTATGACCCTATGGTTGATGAATACGTGATATACGGCTTCGGAATGGGGTATCATATCGAAGAGCTTCACGGGCTTGCCCCGGCCAAAAGGATAGTTGTATATGAAAGCGATCTGGATGTATTAAAGCTTTATTGCGCATTCAGAGGGGATGCGTCCCTGCTTACCGAGGAAAATGTGTTTATCATCTATGACAGGGATATGAAGCTGATCTCGGCAAAGCTTAAAGGGACAGCACCTCAGACAGAGGATTCAAAATATATTTATGTGGCTGAAGACGGACGTATCATAAAGGTATGTGTGCATTACCCTTCATACAGGCGTTCACCGGGATGCAGGGAGCTTGATGCGGCACTTCCCTGGAAGGATACGGTTGAGAGCTGCTGATATTTAATCTTTATATAGGAGAGAAACATTTATGAATGATGAGTATTCCGTAGTTTTATCAAAACTGGTTGAAAAAATGAAACTGGAAAACTGTACTCCCGAGATTGATACGGGGAATATATTTATCAATAAACCCGATATCAACAGGCCTGCACTCCAGCTTGCGGGATTCATGGAGGATTTCGATAATGAGAGGATCCAGATAATCGGAAACGTAGAGCATTCCTATCTCTTGAGACAGACAAACAGGGCTGAGATATATGAGCGTTTCCTTTCAAGCGGTATCCCCTGCGTTATCCTTTGCAACGGCTTTGAACTTGAGCAGTCGCTTATCGATACCGCGATAAAGTATCAGGTGCCTATCTTGAGGACAGGCAAGACCACATCCTCACTTATGGCTGAGGTCATCAGATGGCTGAACGTCGAGCTGGCACCGACCATGACCATACACGGAGTACTTGTAGATGTATACGGTGAAGGAATCCTTATCACGGGTGAGAGCGGTATCGGTAAATCCGAGGCTGCACTTGAGCTTATAAAGAGAGGACATCGTCTTATAAGCGATGATGTCGTAGAGATAAAGAAGGTAAGCGATGATACGCTTGTAGGTACTTCTCCTGAGATGACAAGGCATTTTATAGAGCTGCGAGGTATAGGCATCATAGATGTAAAAACCCTGTTTGGTGTTGAAAGTGTTAAGAATACCGGTACCATCGATCTTGTCATCAACTTAGAGGATTGGGACAGAGAGAAGGAATATGACCGCATGGGCCTTGAGGAGCATTATGTCAACTACCTCGGCAACAATGTCGTATGCCACAATATCCCGATAAGACCCGGCAGAAACCTTGCGATCATATGCGAGGCAGCAGCTGTAAACTGCAGACAGAAGAAGATGGGTTACAATGCGGCTCAGACTCTTTACGAAAGAGCTATAGCAAATATCAACGGTGTTAAACCTGAAATAAAAGAATGGTAAAGGTGACGGATATGAAATATTGTTTTGGAGTAGACATAGGCGGAACGACCATTAAAATGGGTCTGTTCACATCGGAAGGTGAACTTCTTGATAAGTGGGAGATCACTACCAGACGTGAGAACGGCGGAGAAAACGTACCTCAGGATATAGCTGATGCTATAGAGAAAAAGTGTACGGAAAAAGGCATTGCAAAAGAAGATGTCACAGGAGCGGGTGTAGGAGTACCCGGGCCTGTCACTCCCGACGGAACGGTAATGAAATGTGCTAATCTCGGATGGGGTATATTCAATGTTAATGAAAAGATGACTTCGCTTACCGGTTTTAAGTGCAAAGCAGTAAATGATGCAAATGCCGCAGCTTTGGGCGAGCTGTGGAAGGGCGGCGGAAAAGGCTTTAAAAATCTGGTATTTATTACCTTGGGAACCGGTGTCGGCGGCGGAATAGTCATCGACGGAAATGTCATAAGCGGCATACACGGCGGCGGTGGAGAGATCGGCCACATAGTAGTAAATCCCAAAGAAGAGGATATATGCGGATGCGGCGGTCACGGACATCTTGAGCAGTATGCTTCTGCTACCGGAATTGTAAGAATGGCAAAGAAGGAGCTTGCAAAAGATACTTGTACAAGCTCTATAAAAGGTAAGGAAGGACTTACATGTAAGGACGTTTTTGATGCGGCTAAGGCCGGTGATGAGACTGCGGTAAGACTTGTGGATACCATGTGCGCATATCTTGCACAGGCTCTTTCGGGAGTGGCTGCTACCTGCGATCCCGAGGCTTATGTCATAGGCGGCGGAGTATCAAAAGCGGGAGATATCATAACCGATACCGTTAAAAAGCATTTTAACGGCAACAACATGAATGTACTGACAACCGCACAGTTCAAGCTTGCAGAGCTTGGAAATGATGCCGGTATTTATGGAGCGGCTTATCTTGCGGTTGACCGTTAAATACAAGGAGCGTTTTTGTGGATAAGAATATTATCGGACAGATAAAAAAGCTTTGCGGCGGGGAAAAAGTATTTGAAAAGGTAAAGCTTTCGGATTATACGTCGTTCAGAACAGGAGGGCCGGCAGACTGCCTGGTACGTCCTTCGGATATCGATGAGCTTAAAGCGGTCATCGGTTTTGTAAGAGAAAATAAGATCCCGTATTATGTTCTCGGGAACGGGACAAATATGCTTGTTTCCGATGACGGGTTTAAGGGTGTCATTATAGCACTCAAGGATCTTAACGGAGAAATAGTGTTTAAAGATACGGATGAGAGTGATAAGATAAGGGTTATCGCATATGCAGGCTGTACTTTGGCAAGGCTTTCTTCCGAGGCTGCATCAAAGGGCCTTCAGGGGACAGAGTTTGCTTCAGGCATACCCGGGAGCATAGGCGGAGCGGTAGTGATGAACGCCGGAGCGTATGGCGGAGAGATCAAGGATATACTTGAATATGCCGATGTGCTTGACGAAGATGGCAATGTAGTGCGCTTAAGCAACGCTGATCTTAAGTTCGGATACCGCAGCAGCATAATCCAGCAGAAGAATTATATAGTTCTTTCGGTTTCCTTTATATTAAAGCGCGGAAACGAGAAGACCATAAAGGCAGAGATCAAGGAACTAAATGAAAGAAGACGCGAGAAACAGCCTTTGGAGTTTCCGAGTGCGGGCAGTACTTTTAAGCGTCCCGAAGGCTATTTTGCGGGAAAGCTTATAGAGGATTCGGGTCTTAAGGGATACCGTATCGGAGACGCACAGGTTTCCGAGAAACACTGCGGATTCGTGATCAACAGGGGAAAAGCGACTTCTTCCGATATATACAGTCTTATCGGTGATGTTATAGCAACTGTTTATGAGAAGACGGGAGTACAGCTTGAACCCGAGATAAAACTTTTGGGGTTTGATGAATGAATTTTACTGAAAAAGTAAAGCAGGAGCTTGGCGGCGTCCTGCCCAATCCCAGGCATTGCAGGATGGCGGAACTGGGAGGAGTGATAGCCGGAGCCGGCATATATAATACCGGAGAGCACAATCTGGTTATAAGTTCAGAAAACGAACTGGTTATAAAAACGGCAGAAAAGTTATTAAATAAAATATTTTCTGTTGACAATTTCGGTCGGACAGTTTACGATATAAAGCGTTCGGGAAGAGAATCGGGGAAAATTATCCTTTCCGGACAGGAAACGGAAAAGATTGTAGAAACATTAAAACTCCGATCGGGTGAGTTGACCGCGGATCCGGTTTTATATACCATGACCTGTTGCAAACGTGCGTTTTTGAGAGGAGCATTTCTTGCTTCGGGATCGCTTACCGATCCAAATAAGGATTATCATTTTGAGATATCGCACGATAACGAAGCTTTTGCGGAAGAGTTAAGAAATCTTATAAACAGTTTCGGTGCAGACGCAAAGCTTGTAAAGCGCAAGAAGCAGTATGTGGTATATGTAAAGGACAGCGGCATGATCTCGGAACTGCTTAATATCATGGGAGCACATGTCGCCATGATGGAGCTGGAAAACGTAAAGATACTTAAGGAATTAAGAAACCGCGTAAACAGGCAGGTCAACTGTGATTCCGCAAATATCAACAAAGCGCTTAAGGCTTCGGGCAAGCAGTTGGAAGATATCCGGTATATAAGGGAAAAGACCGGATTTGAAGGTATGGCGGAGGAGTTAATAGAGACAGCGGAGCTCAGGGAACAGTATCCCGAGGCATCTTTAGCTGAACTGGTAATGTATAACGGGGACAGTGTTGGAAAATCAGGGCTTAATCACAGATTAAAGAGAATTTCGGCCATCGCGGAAAAACTTCGGGAGGAAGAAAAAACGCACAGTATGTCCGGAACGGAATGGAGAAAAAGATGATTACAAAAAAGATGGCGATTGACATAACCGCTGACCTTGACAAAAGACCTATCGCTAAGCTGGTTCAGGAAGCCAGCAAGTTTAACAGCTCGGTATTTTTTGAGTACAAAGACAAGAAGGTTAATGCTAAGAGCATTATGGGAATGATGACATTTATCAGCATCATGAACAAGGCTTCGGCAGCCCGTGAGAAGATCGATATCAAGATCAACGGCGCTGATGAGGGCGAGGCTATGGATGCAATTACCGCATTCTTTTCATAATTGAATATGAAGGAAAATTTTTTGGGAAACCTCTTAAAGGGTTTCCTTTTTTTGTCAGATGTGATATACTAAAATAGATGATATATGGCCTTAAATCCATTTTGTACGGATATAATATAAAGTAAGACCGGATTGTTTCGGAGGTAGCATATGACAAGGGAAGAAAGACGCAGGGAAGTCAAGAAAAACAGGCTCGCCCTGGTATTTATAATTATAGAATTGATAGCAGTTGCAATACTTATACCATTGGCAATATCCAAACTCGGAAAAAAGAGTGAGGATAAACCTGATACGGTCAATACGACCGATGCGGGAAGCATTATCTCACCGGGAGCAAATACTGAGATAAATACGGATAAGACACATACAAGCGCATCAACAGACGAAGGAAATAACGGAACGGAATCAAAAGATCCGGTAAATACGGATAATAAAAGTAATACAGGCAGCGGGAACACCGTACCTTCAGGAAGCGGAGACGGTACCGGTGATAAGACGATACCGACAGTAACCGAAGAACCGACTCCTACTCAGAAGCCCAAAAAGGACGAACCTAAGCCGGGTACTTTTGAAGCAGTGATGCAGGAAGCCGATATCAAGGCGGCAATGTATGATTACGATGTGGCTATAGAAATGTTAAAGACCAGACCGGAATATGAGACGAGTGAGGAAGCAAAAGCAGCTGTAGCCCGTTATGAGGAAGATAAGGCTAAGTGCGTAAAGTGGGAAGATAATACCAAGATCAGCCATATATTCGTGCATTCGCTTATAGTTGATACCTCCCGTGCTTTCGGACCTAAGTCTTCACAGCCTTTAGGATATAATAAATACATGACTACCGTCAGCGAATTCAACAAGATGATAGAGTCGATGTATGAGAAAGGATATGTACTTGTAAGCATCCATGATATAGCAAAGCGTGAGATCGATGCCGACGGAAATGAAAAGCTTGTGGCACAGCCCATCATGCTTCCGGAAGGCAAGGAACCTTTCGTGCTTTCACAGGATGATGTAAATTATTATGAATATATGGAAGGTGACGGATTTGCCGACAGGATAGTTATCGGTGAGGACGGCCTACCCACATGTCAATATACGGATGCGGACGGCAATGTCTGGTTTGGTGAATATGATGTACTGCCGATCATAGACAGATTTATAAAGGAACATCCCGATTTCTCATACAGAGGAGCCAAGGGTATACTTGCACTTACCGGTTATGAGGGTGCTTTAGGTTATGATACGGGCTTGAGCATGAAGATGTATGACGGACTATCCGAAGAGGAAAAGATGAAACGTATCAATGCCGAAAGAGAAAAAGCAAAAGCGGTAGCGGATGCGATAAAGGCAGACGGCTGGGAATTCGCAAGCCACAGCTATACGCATTCCAATATGACAAATGCCACGCTTGATCATATGAAATACGATTCAAAGCGCTGGAAGGAAGAAGTAGAGATAATCACGGGGCCCACCGATATATATATCTATCCTTACGGAGCGGATATCTGTGACTGGCACGCATATAAGGGTGATAAATTCGAACTCTTAAAGAGCTACGGATTCTGGTATTTCTGTAACGTAGACGCTACAAGGTACTGGATACAGTTAAGAAGCGACTATTTCAGAATGGGCCGTATCAATACAGACGGTGAGCGTATGCACATCACCTTAAAGAACAGGAGCAATCCTGAGATTACTGACAGGCTCGGATATTTCTTTAAGACCGAAGATGTATACGACAACACAAGACCTGCATGGAATGACTGATAAAGAGTAATAACGGGGAGGGGAATATGGCATTTACACATTTACATGTTCATACGGAATACAGCCTCCTTGACGGTTCAAGCAAGATAAAAGAGATCCTTTCAAGAGCAAAGGAGCTGGATCAGACCTCACTTGCCATTACCGACCACGGTGTAATGTACGGCGTGATCGACTTTTATAAGGCGGCACTTGATATAGGTGTAAAGCCCATTATCGGCTGCGAGGTATATGTAGCTCCGGGCTCGCGTTTTGAGAAGGAGAATTCGGTATCTGACGAGAGATACCGCCATCTGGTACTGCTGGCAGAGAATAATAAGGGATATTCAAACCTTATGAAGATCGTATCCAAGGGCTTTGTAGAAGGATTCTACTATAAGCCCCGTGTGGATATGGAGGTACTTAAAGAATACCATGAGGGTATCATAGCTCTTTCCGCATGTCTTGCGGGTGAAGTACCGGGAGCCCTGCTTAAGGACGATTATCAGGCGGCTAAAGACGCTGTAATGAGACACCTTGAAATATTCGGGGCGGATAATTACTTCCTGGAGCTGCAGGATCACGGTATCCCTGAGCAGAAAAAGGCAAATGCCGGCATACTCCGCCTTTCACAGGAAACGGGAGTAAAGCTTGTATGTACCAATGATGTGCATTATACATACGCCGAAGATGCGGAGGCACATGATATACTTTTGTGTATCCAGACCCAGAAAAAGGTCCAGGATACTGACAGAATGCGCTATGAGGGCGGGCAGTTCTACTTAAAGTCCGAAGAAGAGATGAGGGCTTTGTTCCCTTATGCTCCAGAAGCAGTGGAAAATACTGCGGCCATAGCTGAAAGATGCAATGTTAATATAGAGTTCGGTCACTACAAGCTGCCTAAGTTTGATGTACCGGAAGGTTATACAGCCGAGACATACTTGAGAGAGCTTTGTAACGAAGGCTTAAAGAGAAGATATGCAGGAGTATCGGAAGAGAAGTTTAAGGAACTGAAAGAAAGACTTGACTATGAGCTTGATACCATCAAGGGTATGGGCTTTGTCGATTATTTCCTTATAGTATCAGATTTTATCAAATACGGACGTGACCACGGGATCGCGGTAGGTCCCGGACGAGGCAGCGCCGCAGGTTCTATAGTATCATATACTTTAGGGATTACCAATATCGATCCTATCAGGTACAGCCTCCTTTTTGAGAGATTCCTTAATCCCGAGCGTGTGACCATGCCCGATATAGACGTGGATTTCTGTTTCGAAAGAAGACAGGAAGTAATAGATTATGTAGTCAGAAAATACGGCAAGGACAAAGTGGTCCAGATCGTTACGTTCGGTACGCTTCAGGCACGCGGAGTATTGCGTGATGTGGGAAGGGCACTTGATCTTCCTTATTCGAAGGTGGATCAGATAGCGAAGATGGTACCTCAGGAGCTCGGAATGACTCTTGATAAGGCATTTACCGCCAATCCTGATTTTAAGGCAGCATATGATTCGGATCCCGAGATCAAAAAGCTTATAGACATGAGCAGGAGGCTTGAAGGACTTCCGAGACACTGCTCCATGCATGCTGCGGGAGTTGTCATATCCAACGCTCCTGCGGATGATTATGTTCCGCTTTCACGTTCTGCGGATGATACGATCACTACCCAGTACACCATGACTACTCTTGAGGAGCTCGGTCTTCTTAAAATGGACTTCCTGGGCTTACGTACACTGACGGTTATACAGGCGGCAGTAAAATCGGTCAACGAGATGCTCCTTGAAAAGTATAAGGAAGAGCATGCGGGAAGTGCCGAAGGTTTTGAACCGCTTAATATCGACAATATCGATTATAATGATAAAAAAGTATTTGAACTTATAGCATCCGGAAAGACGGAGGGTATTTTCCAGCTGGAAAGTGCGGGCATGAAAAACTTCATGAAGGAGTTAAAGCCTACCTCCATGGAGGATATCATAGCTGGAATCTCACTGTACCGTCCGGGTCCTATGGATTTTATACCAAAGTATATAAAGGGCAAGCAGCAGCCGGAGACCATTACTTATGACTGCGAGCAGCTGCGGCCGATACTGGAGCCTACTTACGGCTGTATAGTATATCAGGAGCAGGTTATGCAGATCGTGCGTAATCTCGCGGGATACAGCTTCGGCAGGAGCGACCTCGTCAGACGAGCCATGTCCAAAAAGAAGCAGAGTGTCATGGAGAAGGAAAGAGAAAGCTTCGTACACGGCAATGCTTCGGAGAATGTTCCGGGATGTGCGGCACTCGGTATAGATGAAAAGACAGCCAACAAGATCTATGATGACATGATAGATTTTGCCAAGTATGCTTTTAATAAATCCCATGCGGCAGCCTATGCTGTTGTAGCATATCAGACGGCATATTTAAAATGCTACTATCCGGTACATTTTATGGCCGCTCTGATGACCAGCGTCATAGACAATGCAGGTAAAACCGCAAGTTATATCAATATATGCAGGAAGATGGGGATAAGTGTTCTTCCTCCCGATGTAAATGAAGGAGGATATTCCTTTACACCTGTGGGCAATGCCATAAGGTATTCATTATCCGCCATCAAGGGCGTGGGAAGACCTGTGGTTGAAGCTATAGTCTCCGAGAGAAAAAGAAACGGTCCGTACACGGGAGTTAAAAACTTTGTAAGCCGTCTTTCTTCCAAGGAGACCAACAAGAGAGTAATTGAGAGCCTGATAAAGGCAGGAGCTTTTGATACTCTTCCGGGTAACCGCCACCAGCTTATGATAGCTTTCCCGAGCATAGTGGAAAGAGCCGCTTCGGAGAAAAAGAGTGCCATGGAAGGTCAGATGACGCTTTTTGAGCTTATCGATCCGGATTATGCTAAAAAGGATATGGTACCGCTTCCCGATGTAAGTGATTATTCTAAAGAGGAAGTCCTTGCCTTTGAAAAGGAAGTGCTTGGCATTTATGTATCGGGACATCCGCTTGAGAGATATTCCGATGTGCTTGAGAAGAACTCTAACGTTTCTACACTTGATTTTACTGCAGAAGAAAACGAGGAGGAAGAACAGAAGGGTACAGGCATAAGCGAGGACAGTGTAAGACTTAAGGACGGGGAAGAGTGTGTCATAGGCGGCATAGTATCAAACCGTTTGGTAAAGACAACCAGGTCCAATACCATCATGGCGTTCCTTACCATAGAAGATATGTACGGTACTGTAGAAGTGCTGGTATTCCCTAAGGATTATACAAAATACAGGACGATATGTGATGTTGACGCCAGACTGCTCATAAAAGGCAGGGTTACCATAGAAGAAGAACGCGGAGCCAAGCTCATCTGCCAGCAGATGGTACCATTGGATGAGATAAAGAAAGAAGTATGGATCAAGTTCAGCGACAGGGATGCATTTGATAAGGCAGAGAAAGATCTGACCGATATAGTATCGAAGTATGACGGACGTGACGGTGTAGTGGTATACTGCGCTAAAGAAAAGATGATTAAGCGTTATCCCCAGTCAGTAGAAACATCGGTCTGTTCTGAACTTAAGGAAGAGCTTAACGCGAGGTTTGGTGCCGATTCGGTCGGTATAGTCCCCACAAAATATAACTGGGGCAGAAACTGATACTGGATAAGATAACAGTTGGTAAATGAAGATGCTATAACATTATATTTAGGAGGCATGGCATGGCAGCAAAAAAGGAAACTGCAAAAAGCAGCACAGCTAAACCGAAAAAGGATGTTACACCGAAAAGAATAACTAAACAGGAAGAACCGAAGAAAAAGATCAAAACCATCGGAGTCCTGACCAGCGGAGGAGATGCTCCCGGCATGAACGCGGCAGTCCGTGCGGTTGTACGTACAGCCATAGCTAACGGCATAGCCGTAAAAGGCATAAGGAGAGGTTTCTCAGGCCTTATGGACGGGGATATCGTGGACCTTAATTCGAGAAGCGTGGCAGATACCATACAGAAGGGCGGTACATTCCTGTTTACAGCCAGATGTCCTGAAATGATAACCTCGGAAGGCCAGGATATCGCTGCAGCCACATGCAAAAAGCACGGAATAGATGCACTTGTTGTCATCGGCGGTGACGGCTCTTTCAGAGGCTGTCTCGCGTTAAAGGACAGAGGGATAAATGTTATAGGTATACCCGGTACCATCGACTTGGACATTGCCTGTACAGAGTATACCATAGGCTTCGATACGGCTGTAAATACCGCAATGCATGCCATAGATAAGATAAGGGATACCTCAACCTCACAGGAGAGATGTTCCATTATTGAGGTTATGGGAAGACATGCGGGCTATATAGCTTTATGGTGCGGTCTTGCAAACGGTGCCGAGGCTGTGCTTACCACAGAGCTTTATAACTATGAAGAGCAGAAGCTTATAAACGATATAGAGAAAAAACGTAAGAGCGGAAGAAAGCATTATATCATAATCAATGCCGAGGGTATCGGTGACTCGGAAGGTATGGCAAGACGTATAGAGTATGCTACAGGCATGCCCACCACAGCTACCATACTCGGATATCTGCAAAGAGGCGGCAGCCCTACATGTAAGGACAGGGTTTTTGCGTCCGCATTCGGAGCAAAGGCAGTGGATATCCTGCTTAAAGGCGGCGAGAACAGAGTAGTGGCATATAAGAACGGCGCTTTTGTGGACTTTGATATGGATGAAGCACTGGCTATGAAGAAGTCACTCGATCCGTTCCTTGTTGACATGCTTGGCAAGCTCACACGTAAGGGTGACAGCCGTGTCATGAAGAACGAAGGCCTTCTGGATGTGGAAAACGATGATGATGCAAAGGGCAAGAAAATTACCGTGGGAGTACTTACCAGCGGTATGGATGCACCGGGCATGAATGCAGCTATACGTGCGGTAGTGCGTTCGGCTATCGGCTACAATATGAAGGTTATAGGTTTCAGACGCGGATATTCAGGTCTCATCGAAAAAGATTATCTGGAAATGACCAACAAGACCATGTCGGAGACAGTACAGCGCGGAGGTACACAGCTGCTCGCATCCGACTGTCCCGAGTTCCTTACCGAGGAAGGTCAGAAAAAGGCTGTCGATACATTAAAAGAGCTTAAAATCGACGTGCTTGTGATCATAGGCGGAAACGGTACCATGCGCGGCGGTCTGGATCTCATCAAGAAGGGCATAAATGTGGTCGGAATCCCTACCACTATCGATCTGGATGTAGCCTGCACCGAGTATACGATCGGTTTTGATACCGCCATTAATACAGCTATGGAAGCTATTGATAAGATCAGGGATACATCTGCTTCACATGAGCGCTGCAGCGTTATAGAGGTAGCCGGCAAGAAGAGCGGACACAATGCACTCTGGTGCGGTATCGCTACAGGTGCTGAGGAGATCATCACTAACGAGTATCATGATCAGAACCAGCAGAGGATGATCTCTGAGATCATCAATAAGAAGAAACTGGGCAAGCGCTTACATCTGATAGTTAATTCGGAGTCAGTCGGAAAGTCTGCTTCGCTTGCAAAGAACATACAGTTTGCTACAGGTCTTGAGACAAGAGCCACAGTGCTCGGTATCCTGCAGTGCGGCGGTACTCCTTCGTGTCAGGACAGAGTTTTTGCTTCCGCTATGGGAGGTAAGGCTGTAGAGGTGATCAATGCCGGCAAGAAGAACAGGATCGTGGCTTACCAGAACGGTGAGTTTACGGACTTCGATCTTGAGAAGGCTATGCATCTTCAGAAGTTCCCGGATGCATATCTTGCGGAGATGTCTAAGAAACTCGCAAGGTGAGAATAAACTTTGATACCGGCTGTCATGCTGCCGGTATGGTATAAAACACAACATCGCTTGGCGGGATATCTTGCAAAATTGCCCCGGAGTGATATAATAAGCAATATCATGCAATAAATGTACAGGAGAAAAAGAAACACATGAACATCAATGAACAGCTTGCAAAAGAACTTGAAATCAAGGTTTCACAGGTGGATGCCACCGTACAGCTTATCGATGAGGGAAATACGATCCCTTTTATCGCAAGATATCGTAAGGAGGTTACGGGTTCACTTAATGATGAAGTCTTAAGAAATCTTTATGAAAGGCTTACATATCTCAGAAATCTTGAAGACAGAAAGAATTCGGTCTTAGCAAGCATTGAGGAACAGGGTAAGCTTACCGAGGAGTTAAAGAAGCAGATTCTGGATGCTACTACACTTGTAGTCGTAGAGGATCTGTATCGTCCTTATAAGCAGAAGAGAAGAACAAGAGCTACAGTTGCTAAGGAAAAGGGTTTAGAGCCTTTGGCAGATATTATCGCATCACAGGATGCGGTTAAGCCTATAGCGGAGTATGCGGCTGAATATATCAATGAGGAAAAGGAAGTTAAGACGGCTGAAGAGGCTATAGCAGGTGCATGCGATATCATTGCCGAGCGTATTTCGGATGAGGCTGATTACCGTATCTATATCAGAAAGCTTACAGGCGAGGAAGGTCTTATTTCTTCAGAAGCTAAGGATGAGAAGGCTCAGAGCGTATACGAGAATTATTATAAGTTCTCCGAGAAGATAAGCACTATTTTAGGACACAGGGTTTTGGCTCTTAACCGCGGTGAGGATGAGAAGTTCCTGACAGTAAAGATTGAGGCTCCTGTAGAGAAGATCATTCAGTATCTTGAGATGCGTACCATCAAGAAGGATAATGAATATACAAACGATATTTTAAAGGGTGTGGTTGCGGATGCTTATGACCGTCTGATCGCCCCTGCCATAGAGCGTGAGATCCGTTCCGATCTTACTGAAAAGGCACAGGACAGCGCTATCAAGGTATTCGGAAAGAACCTTACACAGCTGCTTATGCAGCCTCCGATCGCAGGTCATTTCGTACTCGGATGGGATCCTGCATTCCGTACGGGCTGCAAGCTTGCGGTTGTTGATCCTACCGGAAAGGTACTGGATACCGTGGTTATCTACCCTACAGCACCTCAGTTCAAGGTGGATGAGGCTAAGCGTATCTTAAAAAGGCTTATAGAGAAGTACAACATTACAGTTATTTCAGTAGGAAACGGTACAGCTTCACGTGAATCGGAGCAGGTTATCGTTGAGCTTTTACATGAGCTTAATAAGCCCGATCTTTCATATATCATCACAAATGAAGCAGGCGCTTCCGTTTATTCCGCAAGTAAGCTTGCTACAGAGGAGTTCCCTAACTTTGATGTAGGACAGCGTAGTGCGGCATCCATAGCACGCCGTGTACAGGATCCGTTGGCAGAGCTTGTTAAGATTGACCCCAAGTCCATAGGTGTCGGCCAGTATCAGCATGATATGAACCAGAAGAAGCTCGGTGAACAGCTTGAAGGCGTTGTTGAGGACTGTGTTAACAAGGTAGGTGTTGATGTTAATACCGCATCGGCATCACTTTTAGAGTATGTATCGGGTATCTCGAAGCCTATCGCCAAGAACATCGTGGCATACCGTGAGGAGAACGGAAGGTTCTTATCACGTGCCGAACTGCTTAAGGTACCGAAGTTAGGACCCAAGGCTTTCGAGCAGTGTGCAGGTTTCCTGCGTATCCGCGGAGGAAAGAATCCTCTTGATAATACAAGCGTGCACCCTGAGTCCTATGAGGCAGCCAAGAAGCTTCTGGAGAGCTTAGGCTTTACTCCTCAGGATATTAAGACCTTACAGGCTGAACAGGCCAAGGCTGTAAAAGAGGATGAGGATAAGCGTAAGGCTGAGGCCGAGAAGGCTGAAAAGGATGCCAAGAACCAGGCACGTGGCGGCAAGGACAGAAGAAATAAGAACGAGATACAAGTTAAGAATGCCGATTCCGCTATGGGTAAGTTACTTGCTCAGGCATTTGCCAAGGCAGGAAAGAATGTGGTTACCCGTGAAGAGGCAGCAGGCGTTAAAGCAGATACCAAGGCAGTTAATAAGAATGCAGGTATTATGGCAGCAGAAGCAGATGAGGCTGCGGCATCCGGTGCATCTTCACTTTCACATCTGTCCGGCATGATAAAGGATAAGAAGAAGCTGGCAGAAGAGCTCGGTATCGGTGAGATCACTCTTGATGATATCATAAAAGAGCTTGAGAAGCCCGGCCGCGATCCCCGTAAGGATATGCCCGCACCCATCTTACGCCAGGATGTCCTGGAGATGAAGGACTTAAAGGAAGGCATGGTACTTAAGGGAACCGTAAGAAATGTTATCGACTTCGGAGTATTCGTTGATATAGGTGTACATCAGGACGGTCTGGTACATATCTCCCAGATCACCAACAAGAAGTTCATCAAGCATCCTCTTGACGCATTGAGTGTAGGAGATGTGGTTGATGTAAAGGTTATGAGTGTCGACCTCCAGAAGAAGAGGATACAGCTCACCATGATTATGTAAAAATGTTTATCAGTTATCGTAAAAAACAAACCCATGACTTTTTGTTGCATGGGTTTGTTTTTATGTTAGAGGGTATGGTTTTGATTTTTCGAATCAGATTCATTATCAGAAATGTAAGTAACAATATCTTCAACATTACATTTTAGTATAGAACAAAGCATATCTAAGGTGTGTGTGCTTGTGTGCTCATTAGCACGAAGTCGTGACAATAATCCTGTACTAATATTATAGTCTTTAATCAATTTATATTGTGTTATATTATTTTTTTTCATCGTTTCCCAGAGTTTGTAGTATGATATCATTTTTAAAAATCCTTTTTGTTGATGAAGTTCAGATTTCTATTAATTCAATATTTGTATTCAAATAGCTTTATAAGAGAAGATAAGAAAACATTCTTAATTGACATATTAGCCGAAAAATGGTAATATTAATATTGCCCATATATGGACAATATTAATATTCTATCTCGTTTGAAAGAGGAGGTAAGAAATGGGAACTAACAAATTGGACGGGGTTACATTTAACAAATTATATGATGTGTTTGGAGAGAAAGTAGCTAGCGACATATTAAATGAGGTAAATGAAGGAAAGGTTAAAGCAGAAACAGTTGAAAAGTATATGTTTACAGATGAAACAAAAGAAGAATATGCTAAGCGTTTAAGGGAGGAATAGTGTTATGGTTAAATATAAATTGATTTATCATTGGAGTGATGGGGCAGAGGAAGAGGATGACAATTATGGAGATTATTTTGATACGGAAGAAGAGGCAAAAGACTCAGGCGAGGTTCATTTGAGTTCTCGTTCGCAAGGAAGAGAATCGTTATATTGGTCAAATCCAGGCGATTATTCGAATGATGACTATAATGATAATGATTGGTTTGAGGTTGTTGAGATAGATTGGGAGGTATGATAGAATGAAGACAATAAAACTATCTTTAACTATGGTTCTGTTAATTTGTATGGTGTTTGATTCTAGTGTAATTAACTATGAGCATTCCAAAGCAGCGGAAAACCCAAACAAACCATCGTTTGAGTTAAAAAGCACTTCGGATGATACTGGTATTAAAATTATGATTTCGAAAACATCTTATGTGGATGGGTATCGTATTTATATGAAATATCCAGGACAAAAAAAGTATAAAAAAATAACAACTTTAAAGAAAAGTGGAAAAAAGAAGAGGTCTTTTACTGAAGAAAATCTTGATCCAGGTGAGTATTCAGTAAAAATTAAGGCTTATAACAAGAATAATGGCAAAACTGTATGGGGGGAATATAGTGATGTAAAAAAAATAACCCTGAATAGTAAACAAGATGATAATAACGATAATAGTAATGAGAATTTTTATGAGGATATAAATCAGGATACAATTAAAATAGGAGATATAATTAAATTTGGAACGTATGAACAGGATACCAATTTTTCAAATGGGAAGGAACCGATTGAGTGGATTGTTCTGAATATAGATGCAAAAGAAAAAACAGCGTTTCTTCTTAGTAAGTCTGGTCTTGATGCTAAAGACTATCATAATGAGCAGGTGAATGTTTCATGGAAAAACAGCTCAATAAGAAATTGGCTTAATAATGATTTCTATACTTATGCGTTTAGTAGTGAAGAAAAACAGAAAATAATTCAGACTGAAACAGAAAATGTTAATGGGAATAGTACATGGGATAAAGTGTTTTTGTTATCAGAGTATGATGTTGTATTTGGATATGCAAATAAACCTGATATTTTAGAATGTAAACCTACAGCTTATGCTAATACCAAAAATGTTAGTCAACAGGAACGAAATACTCCTTCTGGGATATATTATTGTGATTGGTGGCTTCGTACTTCCGGAAGCTCTGAAAGTAGTGCATTGTATGTACCTTCAAGTGGGGGCTCGGTAAGTTTTAGAACTTCAAGTAAATCTGTTTATCACGGATTTTGGTACTTAATAGGTAATGCATATCATGAACGTTATGGGGCCGTTCGTCCTGCAATGTATGTTAAACTTGAAGATAGAATTGTTGATAACGATGAAGATAATAAAAAGGAAGAAGAACTACATAGAGATTTTCAAAATCTTAAACCCGGGGAAATAATAAAATTAGGATATTATGAGCAAGACAATGATATTACAGACGGAAAAGAACAAATAGAATGGCAAGTACTATACGTAGATAATATAAATAAAAAGGCGTTATTGGTTAGCAGATATGTTTTAGATTCCATACTCTATTTTGAGGACGCTATTGATTGCCAACATTGTGATCCTAATCGAAATTATACATGGGAGGACAGTTCGCTTAGGAGTTGGCTAAACAATGATTTTTATAACTCGGCTTTTAGTGCTGAAGATAAGACAATAATAGAAGATACTTTCTTGCCCAATCCTGATAATACTGAATATGGAGTTGAAGGAGGTAACGATACCACCGATAAAGTTTTCTTGTTATCAGTTTCTGATGTAACAAATCCATTATATGGGTTTGATTCAGAAAAAAAATCTCAAGATATATTTAGAAGATGTGCGCCTACTAAATACGCTAAAGCGCGTAGGGTAGCACAGTGGAGTGGTCATAATAATACAAAAAATGCAGATGGTGAATATAGTGCAGATTGGTGGCTTCGTTCACCAGGATTTAAATCCACACATATTTATAATGTAGGTGGAAATGGATATATAGACTGGGATTGGATATGTGAATATAGTATTGGTGTACGACCAGCCATGTACATAAAGATCCAATAGGGATAATTAATGAATAAAGTACTTGCATTTCATTTTTAGTTGTGCTATTGTATTCATCTGTCAGGTACCTGAAAAAGGTTCCGGCAGATGAATATTTTTTATATCTTCAGGGTCGGGTGCGATTCCCTACTGGCGGTAAAGTCCGCGTGCCATATGGCTGATCCGGTGAAACTCCGGGACCAACGGTTAAAGTCCGGATGAAAGGAGAGAGAAAATGATTAATGAGTTTCTGACAGGAAATGTCGCAACAAAGTTCTTTTTAGCCGCTTCAAGCGGTGACAAGCCGAAGGATACTTTGTGGGATACCACAGTGAAGAATGCCGTATATGTAGGCGTATTCTTCGGTATCATTGTACTTATGTTCCTTATTGCTTTTGGTCTCGAAAAGATATGTCAGAAGAATAATGGGACAGATAAGAAAGAAAAGTTCTTTACCACTTATAAGATGGCTGTTATCGGCATACTTACCGCTATGGCTACCGTTCTTATGATCTTTGATTTCCCGATCTGGTTCATACCTTCGTTCTATAAGCTTGATTTCAGTGAGATCCCCGTGCTTATCGGTTCGTTTGCATTCGGACCTGCTACCGGCGTAGTCATGGAATTCCTTAAGGTATTCTTAAAGCTGCTGATCAAGGGAACATCCACCGCGTTTGTCGGGGAACTGGCCAATTTCGTAGTAGGCTGCAGTTTCATTATCCCTGCGGCTACCATTTACGCATTTAAGAAAACAAAGAAGAGAGCAATTCTTTCATGTGTTATGGGCACTATCATACTTGTAGTGTTTGCTTCCGTATTTAATGCACTTTATCTTATCCCTGCATTCACAAAGTTTATGTCACTTGATAAGATCCTTGCACAGGGTGCTGAGAAAAACTCTCTGGTCAGCAGTGACAGCATGACGAGCTTCGTAATATTTGCGGTTGCACCTCTTAACCTGATAAAAGGTGTGGCTGTATCAGTGGTAACAATGTTTATTTATAAGCCTTTGAGCAGATTCTTAAAGGGAAACGGAAAGCAATAAAGTTAAGATTTCAGATCGCAGGGGTTCCTGAAGGCTTCTGCGATTTTTTTGTTGCTTTTTTTATGATGGTGTGGCAAAATGTATAAAGGAGTTGTATGGCTTTCAGTTGTATTATAATATCATAAAAGGCCGTATGAATAGGAAGATAAGAAAGGACTATCAAATGGATCTGAAATTAAAAGAAAAAACAGATGATGAATCATCAGTAAAAAAAGCACAGGCACCGGCGAGAACAGGCAGGTCTATAGCAGAGCTTGCATCACTTTCTACACTTTCCGAGGAAGAGCTTGAAGAAGCTAACGGAGAGGTTGAGGACGGTGATACATATGATGAATATGAAGAAGATACCGATGAAAATGATGCAGATATGACAGAGACTGAAGAAGACGGAGAAGAAGCGGAAGAAGAGGAAGAGCCTAAGGATAAAAACGAACCTCCAATGGAGCATTACGGAAGAGTTTTCAGATTTGAAGGTAAGCCCACTGCCGATGACATATTCAGATTTATGTTTTACCATACATATTGCAGCGTGGTAGGCGTGATCGCCATCCTTCTTCTTGTGGCTTCGGTTGTTATGGCGGTATGGAGCTTCATGGACGGCAATATCATGCAGGGCTGTATATTCGCAGGCGTATTCCTGTTTGTTGCCATAAACAGTCCGTTAAGCATCAGAAAGAGGTCGAAGAAGCAGGCTGAAGCAATGAGCACCGGCGAAGGTGTTATCACATATACCTTCAGTGATGCAGGTTTTGATATGAAGAGAATGCAGGAGTATGCTCCTTACAAATATGAGAACATCATGAAAGTGGTTAAAGGCAAAACCGCTTATTATGTATATCTCGGAAAGATGAGAGCATTCCTTGCTACAAAAGCTGATCTGGGTTCAAATGAGGAGACATTCGTTCAGCTTATCCGTGAAAACGTTAAAAACTTTAAAGGATGAAAAACGAAAAAGGGATCATGTTAACAGAAACATATTCAGATAAAGAGACTCTGGAATTCGGAAAGAGTCTGGGTGAAAAAGCCGTACCGGGTACCGTGATATGTTTGGACGGTGACCTTGGTACCGGCAAGACCGTCATAGCAAAAGGGATAGCCTTAGGGCTCGGTATCACCGAACCTGTAAGCAGCCCGACTTTTACCGTCGTAAAGGAATATACCGAGGGCAGGCTTCCGTTTTACCATTTCGATGTATACAGGATAGAAGATCCTGCCGAGATGGATGAGATAGGCTACGAAGACTACTTCTACGGTGACGGTGTGACAGTCATAGAGTGGTCCGATATGATAAGGGAACTTATCCCCGATAATGCCATAAGGATAAGATTAAAAAAGGATGCCGGAAAAGGATTTGATTACCGGCGGATTGAAATTGATGATCAGCCCTGATTTTTTGGCGAAAGGAATCAAAAGTCAAAATGAACACATTAGCATTAGACAGTTCGGGACTTACAGCTGCGGTGGCCGTCATGACGGACGGAAAGCTCGCAGCGGAGTATACAGTAAATAATAAAAAGACCCATTCGCAGACATTGCTGCCGATGATAGATGAGGTAATGAAGGCTGCAGGGATTGAACCTAAGCAGCTGGACTGCATAGCCATATCAAGAGGACCCGGGTCATTTACGGGACTGAGAATTGGCTCTGCAACGGCAAAGGGACTGGGACTGGCTCTTAATATTCCCGTAGCCGAGGTGTCATCACTTGATGCTTTAGCTTATAACTTATACGGTAATGAAGGCTGCATCATCTGTCCCATCATGGATGCGAGGAGGCAAGAAGTATATACTGCAGCATATGAGTTTGTACCGGCATCAGATGAGGGGAAAACCGGATCCTATGAAATGAAGCGGATTATTGCTGAAAAAGCATGTCCGCTTGACGAAATACTGGAAGAACTTGAGAAATTCGGAAGAAAAGTCATTTTTAACGGAGACGGTGTACCGGTTAATCGTGATCACATCGTTAATAATTTTAAACAGAAGTGTGCATTTGCTCCTGAAACGCTGCTCCTGCAGAAAGCATCATCGGTAGCGGCCATAGGTGAGTTCATATACCTGAACGGAAAAGCAGTGAGTGCAGATGAACATGTTCCGGTATACTTAAGAAAATCCCAGGCCGAACGTGAAAGAGAAGCAGAGAATGAACAATGAAGATCCAGAAATTCGCCAAATGAATGACGAAGACGTTCCTTTTGTCTATGAGATAGAAAAGGCTACTTTCAGTGACTTGTGGTCCGAAGGAACTTATAAAAACTATAAAGACGGGAAGGGACAGTCTTATTATGTTGCAAGATCTGACGGACAGGTTGCGGCATATTGTGTCGTCATGCAGGTGCTCGATGAGTGTGAGATATTAAAGATCGCGGTCGGGATGCCATATAGAAGAAAAGGCATCGGAGAAAAGCTATTGACCACCGTTATGAAAAAAGCATCCGAAACGGGTGCAAGACTGTTTTATCTTGAGGTACGCGAGAGTAATCATCCGGCTATAAGTCTCTACAGGAAGCTCGGCTTTACCGAAACAGGAAGAAGAGACTCATATTACAGCCGGCCCGTTGAAAATGCCGTACTGATGAGCTGTGTAAAGAACTGATCCGGGATACCGGAATTAAAGGAATAAAAGATATGCTTGATCTATGTTTGCTCGGAACAGGCGGTATGATGCCGCTTCCGTACAGAAGACTTACTTCACTTATGACCAGATTTAACGGGAGCAGCCTGCTGATCGACTGCGGGGAAGGCACTCAGGTGGCTATCCGCGAGCGCGGCTGGAGCTTTCACGATATAGATGTTATCTGTATCACTCATTTTCACGGAGATCACATAAGCGGACTTCCGGGACTGCTTCTTTCCATGGGTAACGCGGAGCGCACGGAGCCGGTGACCATTATAGGGCCCAAAGGACTTGAAAAAACGGTTAACGCATTAAGGATCATCGCACCTGAGCTTCCGTTTGAGATCAGGTTTATAGAACTGACTGAGCCTGTGTGTGAGTATACACTTTTCGGATACAGGATCACCGCATTTAAGGTAAACCACAGGGTAACCTGCTACGGATATACGATAAACATAGACCGGGCCGGGAAATTCGACCCTGAAAAAGCAGAAAAGAACAATGTGCCCATGAGGGCGTGGAGCCGGCTGCAAAAAGGGCAGACAGTTGAGATTGACGGCGTGACATATACCCGAGATATGATCCTCGGTCCTGAAAGAAAAGGTATAAAGGTAACATATTGTACCGATACACGTCCGGTAAAGGTCATCTCGGAGATGGCGGCCGGGTCTGATATCTTCATCTGTGAGGGCATGTACGGAGAGGATGACAAGGACAATAAAGCTATTGAACATAAGCATATGACCTGTCAGGAAGCTGCAAGGTTAGCGGCTGCGGCAGCTCCTGTGCCGGATGAGATGTGGCTTACCCATTACAGTCCTTCCATGGTGAACCCCATGGAATATATTGACAGTATCAAAAAGATATTCCCTAAGAGCATTGCGTCTAAAGATTTACGTACGGTTACGCTCAAGTTTAAGGAAGAAACTTAAAACTTTTGAAAGGAGGAGCACTTTAGGTGCCTGAAGACAACCGTATGAATAAGAAAAAGAAAAACAGTCCTGTCGGGACGATAATCTTCTGTGTACTTTTGGCGGCAGTCATTATAGGACTTTATTTCATGCTGACCAGAAAAAAAGAGGATACCAAAAATGAAATACCGGTAGAGACATCTGAAGCGGACAACCTCATAAAAAAAGATATTGATTATGATTATCCCGCTACTCCGAGAGAGGTATTAAAGCTTTATGCAAGGATAACAAAGTGCATTTACAGTGACGATATCACGGATGAGCAGATCGAAAAGCTGGTAAAACAGGTACGTAAGCTGTATGCAAATGCACTTTTGGAGAATAATGCCGAGGAAGAACAGATAGCCTTTTTAAAGGGTGATATTTCGGAATATCGTAAGGAAAACAAGATCATATATTCATATGCGATAGACAGTGCAAGCAATATAAATGTTATAAAGACAAAGGCCGGCAATACGGCACTTATCAAGATGTATTTCACATTGAGAGCCGGAGCTTCAATGGACAGGGCATTTGAAGAATTCAGCATGCTCGAGGAAGACGGCGGAAAGTGGAAGATAGCAGGCTGGAGACCGGCAGAAGAAAAAAGCCTGAACTAAAAAGAAGAAAAGAGTATTACGGTAAATATGGAAGACAGAAAAGATGTGCTTATATTGGCGATCGAATCTTCATGTGATGAGACTGCGGCAGCGGTCATGAAGAACGGACGTGAGATACTTTCGAATATCATTTATTCCCAGATAGACCTGCATACGCTGTATGGAGGTGTGGTACCGGAGATTGCTTCCAGGAAACATATCGAGAAAATAAACCAGGTGGTAAAAACGGCGCTTGATACTGCACAGGTAACGCTTGATGATATCGATGCCATAGGTGTTACATACGGTCCGGGACTGGTAGGAGCTCTGCTCGTAGGAGTGGCTGAAGCAAAGGCGATAGCTTATGCTGCAGGAAAGCCCTTAGTCGGAGTGCACCATATAGAAGGACATATCGCAGCCAATTATGTGGAGCATAAAGAACTTGAGCCTCCGTATCTCTGTCTGGTCGTATCGGGCGGCCATACGCATCTTGTAAAGGTAAAAGGATATTCGGAATATGAGATAATAGGCAGGACTCACGATGATGCGGCAGGTGAAGCATTTGACAAGGTAGCCCGTGCCATAGGACTGGGTTATCCGGGAGGGCCCAAGGTAGATAAGGTTTCAAAGACAGGACGCAAAGATGCCGTTACTTTCCCGAGAGCACATATAGAAGGATGTCCTTACGATTTCAGTTTCAGCGGATTAAAATCAGCGGTACTTAATTATCTTAATTCCTGCAGGATGAAGCAGGGACTTGACGGAAATGAGATATACAGCAGAAAGACCGATAATCCTGAATTTGACGGCAATGAGCTTATAGATCCGGAGACAGGTGTTACTGTTGCCGATGTGGCAGCTTCATTCCAGGAAGCGGTGGTAGATGCGCTTGTATCGAAGACCATTTCGGCAGCAAAGGATTTCGGATATAAAAAGATAGCCATAGCAGGCGGAGTGGCATCAAATTCAGCACTTAGAGAAGGCATGAAGCTTGCATGTGAGAAAGAAGGTTTTGAACTGTATTATCCGAAGCCTCTGCTTTGTACGGATAATGCCGCTATGATAGGATGTGCCGCATATTATGAGTATATTTCGGGGACAAGGCACGGATATGACCTTAATGCGGTGCCCAATCTGAAGCTTGGAGAGAGATAGGGGTACGCGATGAACAGCAAAACAGATAAAAAAGTATATGCGATCATAGTAGCTGCAGGCACAGGAAAGAGGATGAACAGTACTGTCAAAAAACAGTACATGGAAATCGCATCCCAACCTGTGCTTGGTTTGACTTTGAAGGCTTTTGAGGAAAGCAAAACGGATGAGATAGTAGTTGTGACAGGTGCGGATAAGATAGCTTATGTAAGGGAACAGATAGTTGAAGACTATCTGTTTAAAAAAGTAACTGCCATCTGCTGCGGAGGTAAGGAGAGATGCGACTCGGTATGCGAGGGACTGAAAACGCTGATCAGAAATCATCCGGACGCGATAGGCAGCAGTTATGTGCTGATCCATGACGGAGTCCGCCCGCTTATTACCCCGGAGCTGATCGACCGGTGCATCGACAGCGTTAAAGAATGCGGAGCATGTGTTCCTGCCGTTCCGGAAAAAGATACGGTTAAGATGATCAATGCGGACGGGGAGATAGATTATACGCTTGACAGGAAAAAGATATACAGGATCCAGACACCGCAGTGTTTTGAGATTGGTCTTATAAAGGAAGCTTTCGAAAAATACTATGCAGAAACCGGCAGTGCGGAAGAAGAAGCGCAGGATACGGCTGCTATTACCGACGATGCCATGCTGGTGGAGAAATATACCGGGCATAAGGTAAGGATAGTCGAGGGCGATTACAGGAACATCAAGATAACCACGCCTGAGGATATTAAGATAGCTGAGTTTTATCTTACGGGATGTAACTGATGCCGGTAAAAAGGAAACGGTATCACGGTGTTAACGAAATCGGGGAGAAGCAGGAATAAGTGAGGATTTAGTGAATGGCGGATAAGGAAATATATTCAAAATTTAAGCTTGGGGATATGCTTGCGGTGTTCATAAAAGACAACCGTAACGGCAGCATCGGATATACATTGCTGCCCGAAGGCTTTGATGAAGGGATTGAACTCGACGGCTGGTGGAGCGTGGAACCTGCCGTACAGTGTAAATTTGTGGGAGACAATTATCCCGACGGGTTTATACACGGTCATTCCATGAAGAACAGCCAGTCTTCAAATGATATGGTTTTTCTGGGGCAGCGTACGGAGACGGCCGAATGTGAGAAAAACGGAGTTAAGCATACGCGTACCAGTATATATACGGATTACGAGAGAAGAGGGATAAATATCACCTCTGTACTTGAATATACCACAGGTTCGGATTATATAAAGACATATTCTGTGTTTGAGTCGAAGACGGAAGAAAAGCAGAAGCTGGAGATGGCTTCTTCCTTTAATATCTGCGCATTCCCCTGCACAGGCAAGGGCTTAAGACAGAAGGACCTTGTCCTTCACAGGCTGAAGAGCAAATGGAGTATGGAAGGAAAGCTTGAGAGCAGAAGGTTCCTTGATATGGAGCTTGAGCCTGCATGGCTGAGGATCGGAGCATCGAATGAACGCTTCGGTGAGGTTGGCTCGATGCCGGTAAGACGTTACTTCCCCTGGATGGCGGTAACTGATATGGGCCAGGAAGGCGGTAGTATCGGATATTCCATAGGAGCCCAGCTGTATATCAATTCATCCTGGCAGATGGAGGTTTATAACCGGGATGAAAAGAACTCCATCTCGGGCGGTATAGCCGACAGAGAATTCGGACACTGGATGAAGGATATCGCACCCGGAGAAAGATTTGTGACACCTGTGGCAGTGCTTACCGTATGCAAAAATGCGGGGAAGCCGGTATATACGGATACTCCCGATACTATCCGCATGGAGAGTACGATCGATGAATTGAGCAGGCGTCTTACCGATGCCCAGACGGTTAATCTGGAAAATGTACCTGATAGTGAAAAAGAGCTTCCCATAATCTTTAATGAATACTGTACCAGCTGGGGAAATCCCGATGAAAAGGAAATGGAAGCAATCGCGGAAAGATTAAAGGGACACGGCATAAAGTATTGTGTCATAGATGCAGGCTGGCATGTAAAGGACGGAAATGACTGGTCGGATATAGGAGACTGGATCACAAACAAGAACAAATTCCCCGGAGGATTAAAGAAAACTGCCGACAAGATACGGGAATGCGGGATGATCCCGGGTCTCTGGTATGAGATGGAAGTAGTCGGTAAAGATTCCGACAGCTTTAAAAATGAGGATATGCTGTTAAAACGTGACGGCATCCCGATACAGACCATGTTCAGGCGTTTCTTTGATATGAGGAAACCGGAAGTTACAGATTTCCTTACCAAAAGAGTTATAGATAACTTGAAAGATAATGGGTTCGGGTATTTAAAGGTAGATTATAACGACAACTTAGGTATAGGCTGTGACGGCGCGGAATCCTTGGGAGAAGCATTGAGACAGAACATGCAGGCGTCCATCGGATTCTTTAAGAAGATCAGGGAAGAGATACCGGACATAGTGATCGAAAACTGTTCTTCGGGCGGACACAGGCTTGAGCCTTCTATGCAGGCAGTCACATCGATGGCATCGTTCTCCGATGCGCATGAATGGCAGGCTATCCCCGTTATAGCAGCCAATGTCACAAGAGCCATCCTGCCTGCACAGAGCCAGATATGGGCAGTACTGCGGGCAAAGGATGATGAGAAGAGGCTGTATTACTCACTCAGCAATACATTCCTCGGACGTATGTGCCTGTCGGGAGATATGAGCACCATATCGGATGAGCTGTTTGAGATAGCGGATAAAGCCATAGCATATTATAAAAAGTGTGCGGATATAATAAAGAACGGCAGGAATTACCGCTTAGGACCGTATCAGGACAGCTACAATGACCTTAAGGGCTGGCAGGCAGTGGTAAGGGTATCGGAAGACAGGAAGAAGTGCATGGCCGTGGTAAATACCTTTGCAATAAAGGAGGATACCAGCATAACATTTGAACTTCCTGAGTATTACAGTGCTGAAGAGAAAAGTGAAAGTCTGCGTTTTGACTGCTTTAAGAGAGAAGACATCGATATAGCGATAAAAGGCAGAAAAGTACTGATCTCCAACCTGTCGGATTATGACGGACTTGTATTCAGGATTTGGTAAAAGCCGGTGTATCTCAAAAAAACTTTCGCGAAAAATAAGAAAACATCTTGACATCTTGTAAATAACGTGTTATTATCTTTAAGCGTTGTTCGGAGAGTTGGCCGAGTGGTTGAAGGCGCTGGTCTTGAAAACCAGTGATCCCGTAAGGGACCGTGGGTTCGAATCCCACATTCTCCGCGAGTATTCAACATCGAATGACCACCTGTGCATGGTGGTCATTCTTATATGTTGGAGCTTTATTTAATATGACCCGGTGACGGGGTGATTTAGGTTCTTTGGAGAAATACCCAAGAGGCTGAAGGGGCTCCCCTGGAAAGGGAGTAGAGCGTTAATAGCGCTGCATGGGTTCAAATCCCATTTTCTCCG
>JAFZQN010000116.1 GCA_017620375.1 Lachnospiraceae bacterium | reverse complement strand
GCGATATCGCGAGACTCCACAGTGCGATCTTAAGCTACGGCCGTGATTTCATGATAGACAGAGGATTTACTTACTGTATACCTCCATACATGATCCGTTCAAATGTTGTTACGGGAGTCATGAGTTTTGCGGAGATGGATGCGATGATGTATAAGATCGAGGGAGAAGATCTTTTCCTTATCGGAACATCCGAGCATTCAATGATAGGTAAGTTCATTCAGCAGATCATCCCCGAAAGCGAGCTTCCCAAGACGCTCACCAGCTATTCTCCCTGTTTCCGTAAGGAAAAAGGTGCTCACGGCATAGAGGAGAGAGGCGTATACCGTATCCATCAGTTCGAAAAGCAGGAGATGATCGTTATCTGTAAGCCTGAGGACAGCATGATCTGGTACGACAAGCTTTGGAAGAACACAGTTGATCTGTTTAGAAGCCTTGATATCCCTGTTCGTCAGCTTGAGTGCTGTTCGGGCGACTTAGCAGACCTTAAGGTTAAGTCATGTGACGTAGAGGCATGGTCGCCGAGACAGAAGAAGTATTTCGAGGTTGGTTCGTGCTCTAACTTAGGTGATGCTCAGGCCAGAAGACTTCGTATCAGAGTAGCAGGCGAGGGTGGAAACAAGTATTTCGCACATACCCTTAACAACACCGTTGTTGCTCCTCCACGTATGCTTATCGCATTCCTTGAGAACAACCTCAATGCCGACGGTTCGGTTAACATCCCCGAGGTTCTTCGTCCTTACATGGGCGGCAAGGATAAGATCGTGCCCTAAGTATTACATGAAAGCATAATAAAGACAGACTGAATATTAAAAATGGCAGTAGTTTATCGGCTACTGCCATTTTATTGTATAACCTTCTAAGAAGGTTTGACATAAGATATACGTTATGTTATAATTCACTTAATTGTGGGTTTTTATCGCCGCAGCATATGAATGGAAGTATTTTTTGAGGTGGATATATATGAAAATTGAGGTTTTGTTATATTCATTCAATGGGGTTGATTACTTAGGAGAGCAGCTTCAGAGCATCTTAAAACAGGACATTGCCGATAAGGCCGAACTGAAGATCCTGGCTTTTGACGACGGGTCCACGGACAGGACTAAAGATATCCTTGAAAGATATCAGCATGAGGGAAAGCTTAAGCTTATAACCGGAGATGGCGTAGGCAAGACAAAAGGCTATTGGGAACTTTTGAAAAAAGCAGATGAGGCTGATTTTTACGCATTTTCCGAGCAGGATGACGTATGGTTCCCCGAGAAACTATCACGAGCTATCAAGTACCTTGAGACACAGGCTATCCTGGACGGTGAAGAGACGGAAGTGGCTAACGGACCGCTGCTTTATGTGAGTGATTATGTTGTGACCAACGCCAAGCTCAAACCTATACGTTTTAACCGCAGCAAGGCTTGTAAATTCAGCGATGTGGAGCACAATCTTCTATATAGTTCCAATCCGGGATGTACATTTGTATTTAACGATGCAGCCAGACAGAAGATGATCAAGTATGATGTAAACGCCTTTTATGCCGATACATACGACGATTTGGCAAAAAAGATCCTTAATCTGACCGGGAAAGTGGTATTGGACAGAGTACCGACAGTATATATGAGAAGGAACAAGGGCGACAAGTTCGGAGCGGAGTATTACGGCGGCCTTAAAGGTGCTATAAAGCTGTATAAGGAACTGTACTTCGGAAAGGTCTTCAACACAAAGAGCGAGACTGCAAAAGCACTTGGACTTGTATATGCGGATGAGATCATGAATGATTCACGTAAGAAGGAAGCTTTAAAGCAGGTCGGCAGTTACCGCGAAGACCAGGTAAACCGTGAACGTCTGATGCAAAGTTCCAGGTTTGTGGTCGGAGATTATCATGATAAATGGTTAATGGCAGCCATTAAGAAAAATAGATTATAACTATCAAAAGAGGTTTTTTATGACAGAATTGGACAAAAACGTGTTAACTGAGATCGAAAAGAACAAAAAGGTCGAAGTAGTGGTTAAGCGTGATGCAGCCGCAGAAGGCACCGAACTTGACCTTGTAAGAGTCTTTTCGAACATGGGCAAAAAGAAGAGGGTATATGCCTGGCTTGTGCTCTTTTGTATGCTGGTTGGCTTAGCTGTACCGCTCCTCAGAGCAGAGATGGCAGAGAGTACCGAGAGTGTATCGGCGGTCATCTCGTTCATCTATCCCGGAGCTAAGGATGGCCTTGCACCTGACAGAACAACACTCGATGTAAACTATGTGACATCATCCTACATCCTGCAGAGTGCTATGGCAAGGACTCATCTGTCAGCAAGCATCCCGGTTAACGCTCTTGAGAGAAATATCTCGATCGAGAGACTCCTTACCGAGGAGACCAGACAGAACCTGGAGGTTGTGGAGAAGGTCATCTCCGAGGCCAATAAGGATTATGAGAAGGTACTTGATGTTGATTATAAGTACGACGGTAAGTACATCATTACCTTAAGAAACGGCTTCAGTGTGGACCCCGATGCCAGAACAAAGACATATCTTGACGGTTCCGAGATGGCAGCGCTTCTTAATGCTATCATAGATGATTACAATATGTACTTCTATGATACCTACCTTGGAAAGGAACTTCCTGAAAATGATCTGGATTCCGTAGCCAATACAGATATGGACTATATCGAGCGTCTTGATGCCATGGTATCACTGCTCAATTCATTGTCAGGATACTGTACCGATGAGACCAGACAGGAGTATCTCGAGTACAGATCCAAGACAGACGGTCTCAGCTTCAAGGAGATCAATGATGTCATAAGACTTGTAAAGACCATAAATGTTGATTATCTGTATGCGTATGTTTTCTATAACAGCGTTACCAAGGATAAGAAGACCATGACTACCAAGTACGAGTATCAGATGAAAAATGCTGAACGTGATCTTGGCGTCATCAACGGTAATATAAAGAGTGTAGCTGAGCTTATCGCCGGCTACAAGAATGATTCCATCACCATGGCCGGCTTTGACAGTTCTGAGGTTCAGATGGGACATACCGTTACCGATTATTACAATGAGCTCATCATGGAGCAGGCTGATAACTACAGCAAAAAGGAAGAGTTATCGGAGAAGATCGCTTCATATAAGGATAAGGTTGAAGGCTTTACCGCTACTTATACTTCATCTTCACAGCGTGAGTATGTAGAAAATGAGCTTGAAGCCCTGGTAAATATCTGCCGCAGCCTTTATGAACTTACCGAGAGACATGCCGAGGAGATCATTGACAGCGAGTCTTACAAGAGCTCATATATGACATTCGTTGAGGCACAGTACTTCGGAGATTCATTCTTTAACGCATCCAATATCAAGAAGGCAGTTATAGGCATGGTGATCGGTATTGTACTTGCAGTAGCAATCTGGGGACTGGATGCTTTAGCTGAGGAGTTTAAGCGCGGCTCAGCACAGAAGGAAGAGAATAAAGAAAAGGAGGCAGAGGCATGAGTCAGTCAGTAAAAGATAATAAATCTGCCATCCGCAGTGATGTAAAACCGGTAAAGCCCGCAGCAAAGAAAAAGAGCGCGGCAACAAGAAGATATCTCAGATACTTAACTCTGATCGTGATCGCAGGTATCATCGGAGTGATCATAGCACTTGTTAAGTATTTCGGACCTGATAAGATCAAGAGAAATTCATCCGTTACCATTCAGTTCACATATGACGGTGCAGCCAAGAACCAGACTCCTACCGGTGAGAAGTTCTCCATCGACGGTATCAAGAGCGATCAGGTATTAAACGACGCTCTCGCCTCAGTAGGTCTTGCATCGAAGTATACTGCAGAAAACTTAAAATCGAGTATTGTTGTAAAAGGAACATATCCTGCCGATGTTATCGACAAGATCAAGGATTTCAATTCCCTTTATAATTTCTCCGAGAGCCAGGATGTTTCGGTCGACAACTATTATCCTACGATGTACAGCGTAGTACTCTATGATGATTTTGATCCTTCAATATCCAACTCAGATATGGAAAAGCTGATCAAGGCCATCGGACAGACCTATAAGAATTATTTCATCAACAACTATATTTACTCATACAAGCCTGATAAGATCCAGAATATGCTGATACTTGACAATTATGATTTTGCTTACCGTATCAGGATCATCAAGATGCATCTGCAGGAGATCAAAAATTACGCTTCCGAGATGTATGAAAAGGATAAAGCGTTCAGGAGCGGTTCACAGAGCTTCAATGATATTGTGATAAAGTGCAGGAACTTAGAGAACGATTCAATAAGCAATATCGAAGCAGCTGTCATGACCGATGTGCTTTCGGTATCCGCAGCAAGGCTCCGTAACCAGTATGAGTATGAGATAAAACTTTTAGAGAATGAGAAGACCTATAAGAATGCAAACCTTGAGGAGATTAACGGTCTGATCGATTCTTACGAACTTGACGGTATCATGTATCTGGGTTCTGGCGATGCCATGGTAAAGGTTGACAGAAATTCAAAAGAGACCTACGAAAAGCTGGTTGAGATGAAGAAGGAGCTTACAGAGAGGATAGTTGAGATCGATTCCGAGATCGAAAAGTACAACTCCTTTATCACCGATATGAATGCGGCAAGTCTTTCTACAGAAGCTAAGAAGACACTTATCAGCGGCGAGATCCAGAAAGCATACGATAAGACAGTTGAGATTGAGAAGCTTTTTGCAGATATGATCACAGATTACAACTCATCATTGGTTGCTGAGGAATCTGTAAATGTAAAAGAAAACCGTTTCGTAAGCGGCAAGCTTTTCTCTGCAGGATTTATCGTAATGGCTATCAAGTGTGCAGGACCTCTGTGCATCATCATTATGGTTCTTTGCTCACTGCATGCATTCCTGGTAGAAAGAAAGAAATATAACAAAGAAGTTCAGGCTGCTGCACAGAATTAAATGCGGCTCCTGTCTTAATATCGATAATTGAAACATAATTAAGGGCTCGTGACGGACAGAGCCCTTTTGTTATTATATCAAGATATTAAGACAGGTGCCTTTTATCAGTTCTCACCGAATATCTGATATCTGTATTTCTTTAAAAGCTTGAGTAATGCAATACCGAGTATGCCGCATGATATGATCTCGCCGATGCCTACAGTGAGCATGAGGTAGGGAAGGCCGTCTTCGAGTCCGTAGCCGTATGTTAGTACGAGCGGAACGATGATCGTGTTAGAGATAATGGGAGGGATGCATGCACACCAGTCGGGAAGTTTTTTACGGATGAGGTATGTGCCGATGGCACCGATCAGTGTTGCCAGACTTCCGAATATGATGTCCCATATGATGACACCGGGTGTTAAGGTGTTAGCAAGGATGCAGCCGAGATACAGTCCCGGGATAGCAGCCGGCGTAAAATAGGGAAGAATGGTGAGTGCCTCTGAGAAGCGGACCTGGATCGCATAACTTGACAATCCGAGCGCCGATGCGAGTAGTGTGAACACTACGTAAAGAGCTGCTATTATGGCAGCCGTGGTGATAAAACGTGTTTTTTTCATTTGTTCTCCTGTAGTTTTGTTTAACGAGAGGAAGGTCTCGAACTCTCGGTCAGACTATTCTGACGCGCACCGATTATTATACATATAAAAACCTAAAAGTCAACAGGAAAATGTTCCAAATAAAATCTTTATTGCCAAACAGAAAATAATATGGTATCATATCTATAATTATGGACTTTTATGACTTATCACAGGATGGGATCCTGCAAGAAAGGGTAAAATGAAAGCGTTAAGGAAAATATTTTTAATATTTTTGGATATATGCTCTGTTGTGGCGGCAGCAGGTTTAGGTCTGTTACTTAGGTTTGACTTTAACATCGAAGCCATTCAGAAGCCTTATGACGAGCATTTATGGAAGATGCTTCCGTTTTTGGTGGGAGCGACTCTTTTGGTATACTGGCTGTTCAAGCTCTATGACAGTATATGGAATTACGTCAGTGTCAGCGAGCTGGAGAGGATAGTTGTAGCTGCATTTATCGTATCGATACTCAATGTCGGTATAAGCTATGTACTCAACCTCGAGGTACACCAGACCAGTTGGTACATGCCCAGAAGCTTCTACTTTATATTCAGTTTCTTATTGATATTATCCACATGTGTGACCAGATTCGGTTACCGTGCGATAAGGATGATAGTAAGACGTCACAGGGATAAAAAGATCGGTGCCAATGTCATGGTAGTCGGTGCAGGTGAGGCCGGCAACATGCTGATCAAGGAGATCATGGCAAGTGATTACCTGCACAAGAACATCTGCTGTATCATAGATGATTCCGACAGGAAAGTGGGCAGTTTTATCCAGGGCGTAAAGATAGTCGGCAACCGTGACGCGATCGAGAGTAATGTTGAAAAGTACAACATTAAAGAGATCATCGTAGCCATTCCTTCAGCAGATAAGAAGGAGCTTTCTTCTATAGTAAATATCTGTCAGAAGACCGGATGTCAAGTAAAGATCCTTCCCGGCATCTGCGAGATAGTCAATGAAGAAGGAAAGTTTGGACAGCTGCGTGATGTTCAGGTAGAAGACTTACTCGGACGTGATCCGATAGTGGTAGACCTTGATTCCATCATGGGCTATGTGACAGGACGTGTAGTTATGGTCACAGGCGGCGGCGGATCCATCGGTAGCGAGTTGTGTAGACAGCTGGCAGATCACGGCGTAAAACAGCTTATCATCGTAGATATCTATGAGAATAATGCCTATGCGATACAGCAGGAGCTTATCATGAAGTATCCTGACCTTGACCTGGTAGTACTTATCGCATCGGTACGTAATACAAACAGATTAAAGTCGATATTTGAAGCATATAAGCCCGAGATAGTATACCATGCTGCAGCACATAAGCATGTACCGCTCATGGAAGTATCGCCTAACGAGGCTGTAAAGAACAACGTATTCGGTACCTTAAAGACCGTTAAGGCTGCAGATGCCGCAGGCGTTGAGAAATTCGTACTTATTTCGACAGATAAGGCAGTTAACCCCACCAATATCATGGGTGCTACCAAGCGTATCTGTGAGATGATAGTCCAGACTTACAATAAGAAGTCGAAGACCGATTTCGTAGCTGTAAGATTTGGTAACGTGCTCGGAAGTAACGGAAGTGTTATCCCGCTGTTTAAGAAGCAGATCGAAGCGGGCGGCCCTGTTACGGTTACACATCCTGACATCATACGTTACTTCATGACCATACCTGAGGCCGTATCCCTGGTACTCCAGGCAGGTGCTTTTGCCAAGGGCGGTGAGATATTCGTCCTTGATATGGGTGAGCCGGTCAAGATCCTTGACTTAGCTGAGAACCTCATCCGTATGTCTGGCTTTGTACCTTATCAGGATATAGATATCAAGTTCAGCGGTCTTCGTCCCGGTGAGAAGTTATATGAGGAACTTCTTATGGATGAGGAAGGTCTGCAGGATACAGAGAACAAGCTTATCCATATCGGAAAGCCCATTAAGCTTGATGAGGAGAAATTCCTGAAGGATCTCGACAACCTCTATATGGCCTGTCTTGACGAACCTAATCCTGCTACAGTACGTAAGCTCGTAGGTGACATCGTACCTACCTACAAGCCTAAGAATCCTGTGGATGCTGCTACTTCCAAGGATAAGAAGGAAAAGCATAAGGTAGAAGAAAAACTTAAGGAAGCCGATGAAGTTAAGAAGGTTGATGAAGTAGTTAAGGAAGCCGATAAGGTTGAGGATAAAGCCGAAGAGACGATCAAAGAGGCAGACAAGACTACAGAAGAAGTAAAGGATGAGACCGTAAAGGCTACCGAGAGCGTAAAAGCAGCAACAGAAGAAAACGTCAGGTCGGCTGTAAGCGTCATCGATGCGGTAAGAGAGGCCAAGAAGGCTCTTGATGCTACAAAAAGTATTGAAAAAGCATCGGACATTGCAGAAGCAAAGAGCGTTTAAAAAGATATATGATAATAAAAGTGAGGACATAGATTACTGCTGTGTCCTCATTACACTACATTAAGGAGTTTATTTCTATGAAGGTTTTTGTAACCGGAGTAAATGGACAGCTTGGATATGAAGTTGTCAAGGAACTGTCAAAAAGAGGATATGAATGTATTGGAAGCGATATAGCCGATACTTTTTGCAGACCCGATGAGGAGATCAAGGGTTTTAGCTATGTAAAGCTTGATATCACTGATGGAGTAGCAGTGGATGAGCTGCTTACCGGCATTGCTCCCGACGCAGTTATACATCCCGCTGGCTGGACAGCAGTGGATGCCGCAGAGGATCCGGAAAACAGGGAGATGGTATTTAAGGTTAATGAGCAGGGACCTGCTAACATAGCTTCTGCTTGTAAAAAGACGGGCAGCAAGATGCTCTATATCAGTACTGACTACGTATTTGACGGAAGCGGGGATCAGCCCTGGGATCCTGATTATAAGGGATTTAATCCTTTGTCGGTATACGGTGCGGCTAAGCTTGCCGGCGAGAAGGCAGTGGAAAGCCGTATCGACAACTTCTTTGTAGTGAGGATATCCTGGGCATTTGCCATCAACGGTAACAACTTCGTACGTACCATGCTCAATATCGCACAGAAGCATGATACCGTGCGAGTAGTAAATGATCAGATAGGTACTCCTACATATATGCATGACCTGGCACGTCTCCTTGTGGATATGATCGAGACCGATAAGTACGGATATTATCATGCTTCAAATGAAGGCGGTTATATCAGCTGGTATGATTTTACCGTGGAGATATACAGACAGGCAGGACTGAATGTAAAAGTAATCCCTGTTACCACCGAAGAATACGGATATTCTAAGGCTGCACGCCCGAGAAACAGCCGCCTGGATAAGAGTAAGCTTGTCAGGAACGGATTTACGCCGCTTCCCGACTGGAAGGACGCTCTTGCAAGGTATTTGGAGGAGTATAAGAAGCAGTAAATTAGATCTGGTAAACGCTGCTTCGCAGCATTCACCGAGTGTCACAATAAGTTCACAAATGTTACGCAAATATGACAAAAACATAAGTTACAATATGCCTGTACAAAAAAATGAAACGCGCATTGGAAAGAACGCAGGCCGATCCTAATAGTTGTCGGAAGCGTTCTTTTTACTTAGAGGAGGTTTTAAGATGAAAGGTATTATTCTGGCAGGAGGTGCGGGTACCAGATTATATCCGCTCACTATGGTTACATCAAAACAGCTGCTCCCCGTATATGACAAGCCCATGATCTTTTATCCGCTGTCAACCCTTATGCTTGCCGGTATCAGGGATATCCTGGTCATATCGACACCTACGGATACAAAGAGATTTGAGGAACTTTTGGGAGACGGTTCACAGTTTGGCATTAACCTGCAGTATAAGATCCAGCCTTCACCTGACGGCCTCGCTCAGGCTTTCCTGCTCGGAGAGGAGTTTATCGGTGATGAGCCCTGTGCCATGGTGCTCGGTGACAATATCTTCTACGGTAACGGATTCGGAAAGCTTCTTAAAAATGCTGCCGAAGATGCGGAAAATGGCCGTGCTACGGTATTCGGCTACTATGTAAACGATCCCGAACGTTTCGGTGTTGTAGAGTTTGATGATCAGGGCCGTGCCATTTCCATAGAGGAAAAGCCGGAGAATCCTAAGAGTAATTATGCGGTAACAGGTCTCTATTTCTACCCGAAGGGAGTAAGTGCCAAGGCTCATGAGGTTAAGCCTTCGGCAAGAGGTGAACTTGAGATCACGACATTGAATGAGATGTATCTTAATGACGGTACGCTCGATGTCCAGCTTTTGGGACGCGGCTATGCATGGCTTGATACAGGTACCATGAACAGCCTGCTTGAGGCAGCTAATTTCATAAGGATGATAGAAGAGAGACAGAGCATAATCATTTCGGCTCCTGAAGAGATAAGCTTTATCAAGGGCTGGATAAATGCTGATCAGCTAAAAATTGCTGCAGATAAATACGGCAAGAGTCCGTACGGCAAGCATCTTAAGATGGTAGCGGAAGGAAAGATAAGGTACTAAGATGGATTTTCATGGGATCAGGCTTCCGGATAAGGAAGTGGTGACCACCCCCGGGAAAAAGCTTTCACAGGGTGAGCACGCCAACGTATACGAGTGGGGAAAAGATAAGGTAATTAAGATATTTAAGGCATCATATCCGATAGAACTTATTGACGCCGAATATTATAATGCTCTTGCGGTAAAGCAGTTACCTTTTAAGAAGAGTATCCCTGTTGAATTAAAGAAGACCGAGTTCGGCTTCGGCATCGTATTTGAAAAGGCTGAAGGAGAAAACTTAACGGAATATATATCACGTACAGGTGATCTGATGGGTGCGGCACTTATGATGGCCGAGCTTCAAAGGAGCATCAACAAGATCACTCTTGATCCGGAAAAGATATCTGCTCTGCAGACCGCACATGAGGTGCTGCGTAAGAAGATGGTTGAGAGCAGCAAGGCCGATTCGAGTGCTACCCAGGAGATGATACGTTTCTTAGGTACCATGAAGGACGGAAACTCATTATGCCACGGCAATCTTTCCATAGGGAATGTGTATATCACAAAGGATGGTCCGATGGCTATGTCAGCTGCAGGATACTGTATAGGTAAGCCTTTGTACGATATAGCAAAGACTTTCTATCTCATAGCTTATACGCCGCTTCCCGGAGAAGAGACAAGCGAGAACTGTGCTTTATGCGGTAAAACGGCCGATATGGGCGAACGCAAGGAGTTCGGAAGATACTACCTTGATGCTATGGGAAAGACGGCTACGGAAATAGGCGGATACCTGTCTATGATCATAGCCGGATTATAATATTTATATTGATTTTATCGCTGAAAAATGATAAAATATTACGGGTAATTATAGCTTTGTAATTAAAGGGGGCAAGTTTATTTATGAAGTTTTGTCGCGAGTGCGGATCAAGTAATGATGATACGTCACTATTTTGTTTTAACTGCGGTACTAAATTCAGTGAAGAAAGTATCGCAAAGGATGAGACTGCCGGGCAGCAGGAAGCTTACGAGCCTACATTTGAGGATTTCGTGAATTCCGAGGTGGTTTCTGAAGAAAATGAAGCTGCGGATAATACGGATTATTCAGAACCTACTGATATTTCGGATACACCTGGGGCACCTGAGTTTGAGTCTGAACCTGATTTCGGGTTTGAAGCTGAGGGAGAGCCTGAGGTGAATTCTGCATTTTCGGGAGAACCCGAAGCAGAGCCTTATTATGACGAAGAACCTGAACAGGATGTAGAGCCTGAGCAGGATTCTGACGCTGCCCCTGTATATGATGAGCCCGCTTATGAGGAGCCTGCAGAACCTACTTACGAGGAACCCGCAGAGCCCGCATATGAAGAGCCTGCTGAGCCCGAGCCTGCATATAAGGATATCCCCGAGTACAAGTCAGCAGCACCCGAGCGTGAACTGATATTTGATGAGTTACCTGCATCTCCGCAGGAGTTGTTTGGAGATGACTACTCTGACATAAAGAGCATCGGTCTTGGCGATGGTACCGGATACAAGGCTTTCAGCAAGAAGCATCAAAAGCAGGTTGTTATCAAGAAGATCCACAGCCAGATAGAGAACCTTGCCAACATCACAGATGTGGCAGACCGTATGAAACGTATCAAGCATGTGGCATTGCCCCAGGTGCTTGATTATATACAGACAGGCGGAAATATCTATTCCGTCATGGAATATGTAGAAGGAAAGTCCCTGTACAGATACATTAGCGAGGGACAGCGCTTCTCGGAAAAGCAATTGACCGATTGGGCAGATCAGGTGAGCAAAGCTCTTATATACCTGCATTCATTCGAGCCTCAGGTAATACATGCGGACATCAAGCCGTCAAATATCATCATTAAACCGGATAATACGGTAGTACTTACGGATTACAATCCTGAGACCATAGACAAGTACGGTGCACACGTAATCGGTTATTCGGACGGATATGCTCCGCCTGAGCAGTACGAATTCAGATCTGCCAATACTTACGGTGCTACCAGTTACGACGAGAAGTTCGCCAAGACCGTTAAAGTCAGTGCGGACGGTATATATACCGCACAGGAAGGTACCACCTGCGAGGCGGCTACACGTGCATTCTCTGTAGTAGATGTTCGTTCCGATATCTACAACTTCGGTGCAAGCTTCTATTTTGCATGTACCGGAAAGAAGCCCGAATCCTCAAAAGGTGATGTAACACCTGTTAACAAGGCCGGCGGAAAGGTAAGTTCATCCTTCGCATCCATCATCAACAAGTGTATGGAAAAGGATCCCAAGAACAGATACCAGACTGCCACCGAACTTAATTCGGCGATAAGAAGCTGTAAGAGAAGACCTTTTATCATTATCGCAGCTTTTGTACTGATACTTATATTTGCATTTGTGCTGTTGGTACTTCCCAAGCTTAATAAGAAGCAAAAGGGACAGATGAGTGCACCTAGCGGTGTTACTTCATCACTTCCGGTACCTACAGGCGATACAGCAGTTACACCTACTGATGATCCCGCAGTGACCATCACAGATGTTGTTACACCCGATGTTACAGATACACCTGCAGTTACCGCAGATCCTGCCGTTACAGAGACTGCAGATCCTACAGGCACAGAGCCTACGGAAGCGGTAACTCCTACTGAGGAGATCACTCCTACGGAAGAGGTAACACCTACAGAGGAAGTTACTCCTTCACCTGTACCGAGCCCGACTCCTACACCTACTGCCACACCTACGGTGACACCTACACCCACACCTGTGGCAAGCCCGTCGCCTACACCGAGCGGAAAGGCAACACCTACACCTACGGTAACGCCTACCCCTACTCCTACAGCGACACTTACACCTACAGCTACTCCTAAGCCTACGGTTCCTTTGACACCCACTCCTTCACTCAGTAAGGTGACATACTATTCGAACCTTATAGGATTTGAGCTTAACGACGGTACTCTTAAGAACTACAACCTGGCTGTAAGCACAGAGTTTACAAATCTTAAGCCGAAGGAAGTATCCTATGTATACTTTGGCGGATATCCTTCAGTACTTGTTACCCGTGAAAGCACACTGAAGGAGCTTAAGAAGCTTACATATGATAAGAAGGGCATCGCTGAATACGGCGGAACAAAGTATATGAAGGTTGATTACCTTCAGAGTGATACTCAGACAGCTACACTGTATTACAGATATGCTCCGATCAAGTGGCTGGTACTCAGTTCTTCAAAGTCCGAACTTGTACTTATCTCGGAACAGGTAATCGATTTCTACGAGTACAAGGGACTCAGCAGCTGGCTCACATCCACATTCTCAAGCTCAGCATTTAACAGCAAAGAGAAGGCTGTGATCAGCGGAAGTATTTCATTCCTTGCAACAAATGATGCAACAAAGTATACCAAGCTTAACCTTATGACCACTGTTACCGATTATGCAAACATGAGAAAGAATTTCGGCAGAAACAAGTATGACAGTTATGCGGTAGCTATGTGGTGGCTGAACGCCGGTAACAGCGTATCAAGAGCGCCTTATGTTGACGGCAGCGGCGGCATCATTTCAGCGGGACTTGAGACAGATTCAAGACAGGGCGTAAGACCTGTGATAACGCTTAAAATACAATAATAAGCAACCCGAAAACATGTAAAATGAGCCCTGCAGAAATAAAAAAAAAGTTTCTGCAGGGCATACTGATGATAAACAATGCCGTAAGAACCGCTTATGGCAGGAGAGGAATGAATTATGGAAAAGTATTTATTTACTTCTGAGTCGGTAACCGAAGGCCATCCTGACAAAGTCTGCGATCAGATAAGTGATGCCATCCTTGATGCTATGCTTGAAAAGGATCCGTACAGCCGTGTGGCATGTGAGACCTGCTGTACTACCGGTCTTGTACTGGTTATGGGTGAAGTTACCACCAACAGTTATGTAGATATACAGAAAACAGTCAGGGATACCATCCGCGAGATAGGTTATACCAGAGCAAAATACGGATTTGATGCCGACACCTGCGGTGTTATGGTAGCTCTCGATGAACAGTCAGCAGATATCGCTATGGGTGTAAATAAGGCACTCGAGACTAAGTCAAGCTTCGGTAAGACTGTAGAGGAAGAGGAAAAGATCAATGTAAGCTACGCAGAGGCAGATCCCGATAACGTAGGTGCAGGAGATCAGGGTATGATGTTCGGATATGCCACCAACGAGACTCCCGAATATATGCCTTATGCCATTTCTATGGCTCATAAGCTTACCAAAAAACTGGCCGAAGTAAGAAAGAACGGAACTCTGTCCTACTTAAGACCTGACGGCAAGAGCCAGGTGACCGTGGAATACGGTGAGGACGGAAAGCCCGCAAGAATAGAAGCTATAGTAGTATCTACACAGCATGATCCCGATGTTACTCAGGAAAAGATCCATGAGGACGTAAGAAAGTATGTTATAGATGCGGTGATCCCCGCTGATATGATAGATGCAGATACAAAGATATTCATCAATCCTACCGGAAGATTTGTTATAGGCGGACCTTCAGGTGATTCGGGACTTACCGGAAGAAAGATCATTGTAGACACCTACGGGGGCGCAGCACCTCACGGCGGCGGAGCATTCTCCGGAAAGGACCCTACAAAGGTTGACAGATCCGCATGCTATGCTGCAAGATACGTAGCAAAGAACATTGTAGCCGCAGGACTTGCAGAAAAGTGCCAGATCCAGCTTTCATACGCTATCGGCGTAGCAAAGCCCACATCTATAAATATCGATACATTTGGCACAGGAAAGATTTCCAATGAAAAGCTTCTTGAGATCATAAGAGAGCATTTCGACCTTCGTCCCGCAGGCATCATCAAGATGCTTGATCTTAGAAGGCCTATATATAAGCAGACCGCAAGCTACGGTCACTTCGGAAGAAACGACCTTGACCTTCCTTGGGAGAAAACCGATAAGGCAGAGCTTCTTAAGAAATACTTATAATACAGAAAAAGAGAGAACAGGAAAATGGCAGAAGAGAAAAAACAAGTAGAAGCGATAACCTCAATGAGCGAGGATTTCGCACAATGGTATACAGACATCGTATTAAAAGCAGAACTCGTTGACTATTCAAGTGTAAAGGGCTGTCTCGTTATCAAGCCCGCAGGATATGCTATCTGGGAGCTTATACAGAAGCAGCTTGACGAAAGATTCAAGGAAACAGGCGTAGAGAACGTATACATGCCTATGTTTATCCCCGAGTCGCTTCTTGAAAAAGAAAAGGACCATGTAGAAGGCTTCGCACCCGAAGTAGCATGGGTAACACAGGGAGGCTTGGAGCCTTTACAGGAAAAGCTCTGTGTACGTCCCACATCCGAGACTCTGTTCTGTGACTTATACGCAAACATAGTACATTCCTACAGAGACCTTCCCAAGGTATATAACCAGTGGTGCAGCGTAGTACGTTGGGAAAAGACCACACGTCCCTTCCTTCGTTCCAGAGAGTTCTTATGGCAGGAAGGACATACCGCACATGCTACTGCAGAGGACGCAGAGAACAGGACAAAGCAGATGCTTAACCTCTATGCACAGTTCTGCGAAGAGGTGCTTGCAATCCCTGTTATAAAGGGCAGAAAGACCGATAAGGAAAAGTTTGCCGGAGCAGAGGCTACTTATACCATCGAGGCTCTTATGCATGACGGAAAGGCTCTTCAGTCCGGTACCAGCCACAATTTTGGTGACGGCTTTGCGAGAGCATTTGATATACAGTATACAGATAAGGACAACAAGCTTTCATACGTTTACCAGACCTCATGGGGTATGTCAACCCGTCTTATCGGCGGTGTGATCATGGTACACGGAGATGACTCCGGACTTAAGCTTCCTCCCAGGGTAGCACCCATCCAGACAGTCATCATCCCCATCATGCAGAACAAGCCCGGCGTACTTGATAAAGCTAACGAGATTGCAGCAGCACTCAAGGCAAAGGGAATACGTGTAAAGGTAGACGATACCGACAAGCGTCCCGGATTCAAGTTCTCAGAGCAGGAGATGAGAGGCTTCCCTACACGTATCGAGATCGGACCCAAGGACATCGAAGCAGGCACATGCATCGTAGCACGCAGAGATACAGGTGAGAAGATCACAGTGGCTCTTACTGATATCGAGACCAAGTTACCCGAGCTTCTTGATGATATCCAGAAGAACATGCTTGAGACAGCAAGGAAGCATCGTGACGCACATACATACTCGGCAACCACTTACGAAGAGTTCGTAGACACCATCAACAACAAGCCCGGTTTCGTAAAGGCTATGTGGTGTATGGATGAGGCTTGTGAGAACAAGATCAAGGAAGACACCACAGCTACATCAAGATGTATGCCCTTCGAACAGGAGAAGATCTCAGATGTATGCGTATGCTGCGGCAGACCCGCAAAGACACTCGTATACTGGGGTAAGGCTTATTGATCGCTGCCATCGATGTATGATGACAGTCGGTCCGCGCGATGATTAAAGGAGTAACATGATAGATTTTGACGATGAAGTATCAAAGTTCCAGCCTTCCATGGAAATAGACAGGGTTGAGGACACGATAGCGGAAGAAAAACTCAGGGATATTTCGGACATAGTCATAAGTCTGGCCCGAAATATGCAGGAGATGCAGGACGCACAGATAGCGGAAAAACTGAGGAGCATGCAGGCAGGCTACGACGAGTACGGCCGTTAGGAACATTAAGGCAGGGAATATAATGATTTGTCCATATTGCGGAAATACGGTTACTTCGAGCAGACGCCGGTGCGAAGAATGCGGGTTTGACTTAGCTCCCGCAAGAAAGCTTACGGAACGTTCAAACATCTTTTACAACAGGGGACTCCGCATGGCTCAGGTGCGTAACCTGACTGCGGCGGTATCCGTGCTGGAAAAGAGTCTGGAGTTCAATAAGCATAATAGTGATGCGAGGAACCTGCTCGGACTTATATATTATGAGATGGGTGACATAGTCAATGCTCTTTCGGCATGGCTGGTCAGCCGACACCTTGATCCGGAGGATAACGAAGCTGATTATTTTCTGGAGAGGGTACAGAAAGATACAACATTGCTTGATGATATGAATCAGGCGATCAAGAAATACAATTTAGCTTTAGAGGAAGCCAGACAGCATAATTTCGATCTGGCGGTGATACAGCTTAAACGTTCGCTCACCCTTAACAGAAAGTTGGTGAAGGCATACCAGCTGCTTGCTCTTATCTATATGGAGACGGGCGAGAACAATAAGGCTTTCAGGCTGATAAATATGGGCCTTAAAGTCGATATGGGAAATACGGTCCTGCTTCAGTACCGTCAGGAACTGACCGGCAGCAGTATAGAGGGTGAAGGCGACACGGATATCCTTGATACAGGGGATTCCGGAGATAAGCCCATAGAGGCTAAGTTCTCCTATAAGGAGGAAAAACCGAGCATACTGCCTTTTGTCAACCTTATCATAGGTGTGGTACTCGGTATCATATGTGCACAGTGGCTCATAGTCCCGACTGTTAAGAAGAACATGAAGGAAGAGTACGAGAGCTCCAAGATAGATTACAGTGCCGAGCTTTCGGCAAAATCAGCCACTATTTCACAGCTTCAGAAAACGATCACCAACCTTGAAAAAGAGATAGCAAAGCTAAACGGAAAGGGCGGATCCTTCGGAGGAGACGGCAGCATAGATGTAAGCAGCGAAAGCTATGAAACATTTTTTGAGGCATGGGAAGAATATAAGAAGTTTATAGGTAAGAAAGAGTATTCGGATGATGAACTGGTGTCGCTTGCCTATAAACTGTGGAAGATCGACGATGAAGAGATAGCACAGGAATATGCCATAAACATCTTAAAGAGCATGAGGTCGGAGATATATCCGGCAGCATCTCAAAAGGTATATCTGAAAGCTAAGAATCTCTATGAGAAGGGTATCTATGATGATGCTATAGACTGGTTTAAGGCAGCATCTGATATGGATCCCACATACGACAGTCCTCTGTATTATCTGGGCAAGACCTACCAGGCACTCGAAAGATTCGAGGAAGCCATGGACAGCTACCGTAAGATGCTTGAGGTAGCACCCAATTCCACTTTGAAGGAAATGGTCGCAGAAAGAATAAAAGAATGTGAGAAAAAAGAATCCGCTCCCGATTAAAGGAAGCGGATTTTTTATGTCTTATTTTTCTAAGTCCTTACTCCAGAGCTTAACCTGGTTTCTGCCGCCATGCTTTGCAGCGTACAGAGCTTTATCGGCATGTTCTATGAGCTCGACACGTTCCATCTTGGATTCCCAGATGGAAACACCTATGCTGACCGTGATGGATACAAGGGTGACCTTGCTGCCTTCGTTGTACGGTACTGAGGTGGTCTCTATGGTCTGACGGATCTTCTCGGCTACGGAGAGTGCAAACTCTGCGTTGTTTGAATCAAGCAGGATAACAAATTCCTCACCGCCGTAACGGCAGGCAGTACCTTTGTTACCGGTTACCTTCTTCATGATGCTCGCTACCTGCTTTAATACTTCATCACCGAACTGGTGGCCGTAGGTATCGTTACACTTCTTGAAGAAATCTACGTCGAGCATCAGTGCCGACAGCCTGGTCCTGTCCGAATTGGAGGTTTTGTCGATGATAAGGTTGTCCAGGTAAGAACGACCGTACAGCTGTGTAAGACCGTCCGTGATAGCTCTGTGGTACAGTCTCGCATTTTCGATAGGCGCTCCTGACTGGTTGGCGATGAAACCGATGGTCTCCATGTACTCGTTACTGAATATGCCTCGTACAAGACGCGAGTCAAGGTAGATGACACCGTACAGCTTACCACGCACGAACATAGGCATGGCCATAACTGATTTGATACCGTAACGTACCATCTGCGAATAGTTCTTTCTGAACTCATCGGACTGTACATCGTTTATAACAAGGGGCTGGTTGGTAAGCTCAACGTCCTCAAGTATCCAGTCATAAGCGTAACTGTCGAAGTTACCTGTGTTGAAAATGGAAGCGACATACAGCTTCTTTTCACCCATTTCGGGGTAGAGGAAGAGGATACCTCTTTCTGCTCCTGCAAGCTCTACCGCATCCTGAAGGATCTTGTTTTGAAGTTCTTCGATCTCCAGGGTGGATGTAAGCTTTTCACCCATTCTGAGCAGGGTGTTAACCTTACGGTCAACGTTCATACGGTTCTGTTTTGAGGTGATATCCGCCATCAGTGAGTTGGATACGAAGTTATCCGCATATCTTGATGTGATGATCTCCTCGCACTTCTTTATGTATACCGATGCCGATATACTTGAGAAATTCATGTAGGCATCGAATATATTGTAACGTGATTCCTCGGTACGGTGCTTGTCCAGAAGGAACATACCGTATTCGTAATGTATGAGCGCATTGTCAAACACATTCTGAGTATCGGAGGAAAGAAGGATTCCTTCCTTATACAGGTCGTCTGCCTTTTTGATCCTGTTTATCATGGAGTTAAACAGGGCTGCTGCACGGTATGCGGGGATCCTGAAGCAGGGGTATGCCTTTGAATCGGCAAGAGCCTGTGTACAAAGGGTCTTTAAGTATGACTCCTGTTTTACACGGATCTCCTGGAGCAGGCTGTTACGTTCGTTTTTAAAGGTACTGATCTTGGATATGGCCAGGTTCGAAGTTACAAACAACAGAGGTGTATCCACGAAACGTACCGTATCTATAAAGTTCTGTGCGATATTTAAATGCTTTTCGGCATTTTCAAACTTGCCTTCTTCAAGTTTCAATACACCGGTCATGGCACGGTAGAAGCACTGTGCAAACGGTATCGGAAGCTCGTCGTTAAGTCTTGCGGCAGATTCGGCTGCGGCTTCTGCCAAGCTGTAATTACCCTTTAATGCGAGTACACCGATCATTATGGAAGAGGAGATGAGCAAGGTAAACTTGTCATTAAGCTTCTGGGAGAGAGCTATGGATGTCTCACAGGTCTCCCTGCTTTCCTCAAAGTGTCCGGACATATAGTAAGCGAGGCTCAGATATATGTAGATATTGTTTATCTCCCACATATCGCCGATCTCGTTGAAGAGGTCCAAAGCTTCCTTTAAATATTT
>JAFZQN010000115.1 GCA_017620375.1 Lachnospiraceae bacterium | reverse complement strand
GACAGGATAATAGTCGGCGAGGTCAGAGATGCCGCATGCATCGATATGCTGCAGGCTATGAATACCGGTCACTCCGGTATGTCTACAGGACATGCCAATTCTACAAGAGATATGCTCTCACGTATGGAAACGATGGTACTGTTGGGTGCCGATATTCCGCTGCTTGCCGTGAGACGGCAGATATCGTCTGCCATTGATATAATCATCCAGCTTGGAAGGTTCAGGGATAAGAGCAGAAAAGTCATAGAAATAACGGAAGTGGCCGGTTTTGAAAACAATGAGGTTGTACTGAATCCTTGCTTTAAGTTTGTGGAGGAGGGTGAAAAAAATGGCCGTGTTACCGGGTGTCTTAAAAAAGTCGGGGACGGACTTAAAAACACGGAGAAGCTTATCAGTGCCGGATTATGATGAGTTTACCTTTACACGGAGTGAACTGTTAAAAAATATCCTTATCCCATCGGGGATGATCGTATTTCTCGCTTTACTCTGTTATAACAATATATTCTTTGCGGTTCTGCTTCTTCCCTATATCCCATATCATCTTGCGGTAACGAGAAAAAAACTTAAAGAAGGAAGAAAATGGAAGCTGAACATGCAGTTCAGGGACTGCATAAATTGTATCAGCAGTGCATTGGAATCAGGATATTCCATAGAAAACGCACTGAAGGAAGCATATACGGACATGAAGCTCTCCTATGCGGAGGAAGACCTTATCATGGTGGAGATGAAAGGGATCATTTCGGCTGTGGGGAATAACAGGACTGTTGAGGATGTATTTCTGGATTTTTCAAACAGGAGCGGAGTGGATGATATAAAAAGCTTCGCTGATATATTTGCTACGGCAAAAAGGACCGGCGGCAATCTGATACTTATCATCAAATCGACCGCGGATGTTATACATACGCGTGTTGAACTGAAAAGAGAACTGCGTACGGTCATAGCTTCAAAAAAATATGAAGCTGATATTATGAAACTTATCCCATTCGGAATACTGATATACCTTAGGGTATTTTCGCCGGATATGGTGGCGGCTTTATACGGTAATCTGTTCGGGATAGCTTTTATGACGGTAATACTTGTGTTATATCTGCTGCTTTGCAGGATTTCCGATCATGTTGTAAAAATCGAATTGTAAAGGAGGGGAAAATGTATTTATTGTTGGCAGTACCGATACTTATACTGACCGGAGCCGCTTTCTGTTACAGGAGGGACGCTTCCTTTAACGGACTCGACAGTAACGAGCATCCTTTAAAAGCCCTATATCCTCTTGCCTCTGTTTTATACGACATTATAAAGAAGAATAAAAAAGAGGAAATATTCGGGAATACTGATGTATTACGGGAGATATATGTCGATGAACACCCCGAAAGTGCTCAGAAAAAGCAGGGATGTAAATGTATAGCTTCGGTTCTGGCGGTACTTGGAGTGACATTTTTTGTATGCTTTCTTTATACCTTTTCGCGTGAGCATATCTTGACGGGTGGTAATCATCTGAAAAGAAATGAAGCCGGAAAAGGTGATGAAAAGTACAATCTGATCCTGGACAGTATCCTTACCGACAGACAAAATTTTACTGTCAGGGTCAGTGAACGTGAGCTTAAAGGAGAGGAACTTGAGAAGCTTAAAGCAGATGCACAGTATTATATAGATAAAATGATATTTGATCAAAATGAGTCAGCCGAATGCGTGCGGGGGAAAATTAACCTTATATCCGAAATCCCGGGCACCTCGGTAAAAATAAAATGGACGGATGACAATTCCTGGTTTTTAAGCGTTGATGGTAAAGTAAAGAACAAGGATTATACCGAGCCTGTACCGGCTACCCTGCACGCAGAACTGACTTATTTTGACGAAGCATGGGACTATGATCTGGATATAATGATATATCCTCCCGAAGTGACGGAAAAGGATATATTTTTGGATGAATTAAACAAATCACTTGAAGAAGCGGATATGTCAACAAGGACGGAAAACTATTATGAGCTGCCGCTTAAAGTGGGTGATAAGGAGCTGTCATGGGAAGAGGAGGAAGACAACACTTCCGTCATGTTCCTTTTTATCGGGTTGATCGCCGCGGGGGCGGTACTTCCGGCGATGAAACAGGATATACGCAAGAAACAGAAAAAACGTACAGACCAGATGATGCAGGATTACCCGGATATCATAAGTAAATTCGTAATGCTGATAACGGCAGGGATGACATGCAGAGGAGCCTGGAACAAAATCTGTTCGGATTATTTGAAAAAGAAAAAAAGAGATGAAGATGGAAAAGGGAAAAAACAGGGTAACAAAAAGATAAGCATAAGGTTTGCATATGAAGAAATGCTTATATCTGACAGGGAGATGCAGTTGGGGATACCGGAGGTAAAGGTGTATGAAAGATTCGGCACCAGATGTTCGGTGCCGGCATATAACAGGTTCGGTACACTTCTTGCCAGAAATATTAAAAGAGGAAGTGCCGGTATCATAGAGATACTTGAATCCGAATCTAAGGAGAGTTTTGCCGAACGCAGGGAAAACGTAAGGAAAAAGGGTGAGGAAACCGGAACAAAGCTTCTACTTCCCATGTTCGGGATGTTGATCCTGGTCATCGCTATAGTGGTGGTACCTGCCTTCAGCTCGTTTTAAAAGGAGGAAAAATGTACAGTAAACGTTTGGATAATATATTGATCGATATGAAACAGGAAGAAAAAGAGAATAAGGCAGTCGGACTATTGAATGACAACAGGGGTATCGGTGTGGTGGAGATCGTGTTGATTTTGGTGGTTTTGGTGGCACTTGTGATCATATTCAAAGATAAGATAATCGAGATAATCAATAAGGCATTTGAATCTATTACGTCCGGTACAGATTCACTGTGATGCGGATACGAAATATATGGGTGAAAAGAGAACGGAAGGGACTATCTGTGTATTTTTGGCATTAGTCCTTGTATTGATACTCTCACTTATACTGGTTTTTTTGGAGGGAGCCAGAAGGGCTGCGTCAGCGTCCTATGCACAGATGCTGCTTAAAACCTCCACAGAGTCGGTGCTCGGAGAATACTTCGGACCTCTTCTTGAGGAATACCATATTTTTGCTCTCGATACAGGATTCGGAAACAAGACACAGGATGTGGATGAACTGGAACGTAAACTTGAAAAATACATGGGAGAAAATGTTTGGAATTTTCAACTTGCGAGTATTAAAGCATACGGACTTCAGAAACTGATGGACAGAACGGGAAACGAGTTTATCACACAGGCTGTTGAGTATGAAAAGTACGGAGTGGCGGAGGATGTTATTGAAGAACTGTTTGACAGACTAAAGTCCTTGGGAAATCAGAAAACCATTACAAAGATCATGGAACGCAAGATGGATATCGAGGATGAACTGTCAGTGATTGACATGTACACCCTGGAGCTAATGAGGATTATAGACGGAGTAAATCTGACCCTTGGGACAAAAGCATCTTCGCTTTTGGGATATACCATTGAAGATAAATTCATCAAACGTTTCTTTGTGGGAGATGTGAGTATGAGTTCGACCGGGATCAATAAACCGTCGGTATACGAAAAGCTTATGGTCAGGTATCTTGATCCGGTGAAAATGGTAGAAAAATACGAAGAAAGTCTTAAGGAATATAAGAAGAAGCTTGATGAGTCTGCAGAAAGCAGGAGGGAACTTGCCGTTTTGGAGGAGGAAGAAAAAAACAGTAAGTCCTCATACAAAGCTAAGGAAGAGGAACTTGAGACTGCTGAGAATGAGCTTGAGACCATACTGGAAAGTATAGCAGGTTATGAAGAAGATATACGACAGGCGGAAACATCGGGTGACAAAAAGAAGGCAGAAAGAGTAAGAAAGAAAAGAACGCCCCAGATAGAACGTGCAAATAAAAAAGCTGAAGAATATAAAACAAAAACAGAAGAACTCACAAAAGAGATACCGGAACTAAAACAAAGCGCAGAAGAAGCAGAGAAAAAGGCGGATGAACTACGAAAACGTCTGTCGGAAATACTAAAGCAGATAGAGCAACAAGCAGCCCTTTGCAGGGGACAGGCGGGTGCTTTAAATATGCTTTTCTCAGATACTCTTTCAGGACTGACGGAAGTATGCAGGATAGTTGATGATGTGGGAAGACAGCAGGAGATGGTAAGACCGCTTGTAGACGGATATGAAGAGGTGTTAAAAACGGTCGACCCGATCTTAAGCAAGGACATGAAGGAAGGACTCACGGATTCACTTGATTATATGAAGGCGTATATCGGACGAGGGGACGGAAGGATAAAGACCACTGACTTTGCCGGGATAAAAAGAACAGCCGAGTATGATATCGAAGTACTGAACGGTGTTGATACTGTTGCATTTATATGGCCGGAGGATGACAGTCCTGAAAGCATTGCGGACAGGATAGAAAGGGTTAAGGGAATAGGTGATACCATTAAACGATTCAGCTATTCCGGGTTTTCGTTTGATTATTCCGAACTAAAGGAAAGCGTGATAGAAAACAAGCTTGTTGCGGAGTTTGAAAGCAATATAGCAGACGGCTATTTAAAACTGTTTATAAAAAGCGGTACCGAGATCTCGGAGAATTCTCTTATATCGGAACTGTTGCCGAGCCTGTGGTATGAACTTGAGGAAAACGGAGAAGCAGACGGGGAAGGATTAAAGGATCTGAATGAAAAAAGCGGCGGAGAACTGCTTGAAAGTGCAGATGAGGATTCAGGTCTTTCTGTGATAGCTGAGCTTTTTGAGAATGGGCTTGAAGCCGGTGGCAGAAAATTCCTGTCTGCGGCATATATGGTGCACCATTTTAAAAGCTTTGCAGATAAGAGCGTAAAGGGTGATACGATACTCGAGTATGAGTTGGAGTATATTCTTTCCGGATTTATGACCGACAAGGCAAATCTGTCTGCCGCAGCAACAAAGATAATGCTTTTACGTCTGGCACTGTGTACGGTCTATACCATGAGTAACAGTAAACTGCGTGCACAGGCAGGTGCACTGGCGGCTTCAATAGTTGGATTCACCGGACTTCCTTTTCTTATAACCATAGTCAAGTATCTGATACTTTTTCTGTGGGCAGCGGCACAGGCGGTAATAGAGACTGCAGCCATCATGCGAGGGAAAAAGGTGCCCGTAATACCGAATGACAAAAGCTTCTGCCTGACACTTGCGGAACTGCCGGCATTTGCCTCTTTGGTATCTGAGAAGGCGGATAATTTTAATGAATCGGAAGTTTATCTGGATTACGAAAACTATCTATTGGTACTGTTGCTGCTTGAAGGACAGAAAACCCAGGCAGCCAGGGCAATGGACATAATCCAGGAAAACATCCGGTATAAATATGATGAGGATTTTCTGATCAGTAATGCAGTCACGGGTTTTTCATGTGACGCAGTATTTGAAGCTCCGGTTGTTTTTTCGAAAGTTCTGTCCGGATTATGGGAATCGGATGGGTATACAAGAGTAAAAGTCAGTGACAGTGTGGCGTATCACTGATCTGTAAACTACCGGATACGGCATCTGTTTTGACGGCTATATTATTCGTGTAAAAGCAAAACTACTCTCTACTGTTAATCATGTCACAAAAGTCTGATCGGAAGGAGTTTTTATGTCAAAGCAGATGCCGCATCCGGTAGTTAGCAGGAAAACTGAAGGAAAGAAAACAAAGGCTTCGATAACGGTTGAGGCTGCACTTGCTTTCCCTGTTTTTTTCTTTGCCTGTATGGCTATGTGCTACCTGTTTATATTTATAAAAACACAGTACATAGTAGAGAGGGAAATGTATACTGTGGCACGTGAGCTCAGTGCATACGGAACGCTAATAGAACCTGTAGCTGAATTAAGGAACAGTGTTTTGAAAGAAGCGGAAGATACACTGTACGGAAAAGATTCGGCAAAGGCTCTTGCGGCGCATGCAGTGGAGGCAGTGTCAGCCCTTCTTCCCGAAACAAACGGGTTCAGTATCAAGAACTTTGTAACAGCAACAGCGGACAGTATACTTCTTGAGTCAATATTGGGTTCGTATTTCCCGGAAGAAGTATTTAAATATATAGACGGTGGCAGTTCAGGTCTTAATTGTGACGGAAGTATATTGTTTGACAGGGATAAATGCCTGGTCATGAAATGCAGTTACAGTTTCAAAGTACCATTGGCACTATTCCCTGATATATCCATCCCTGTACAGCACAGTATAAGATACAGATATTTTACCGGGACAAAGGTAGAATCCCTGCTTGAAGAAGTTAAGCCTGACGAAGAAGTTAACGAAGAGAAAAAAGAAGAAGAGGAAAAAGTTCTCATAACCGATACGGGATATTGTTATCACTACATCCATGCCTGCCCGGCATTAAATGTCCGCCCTAAGAAGGTAGCATTCAGCAACGTGACGGCACTGCGTAATGATGGGGGAGCAAAGTATTATCCGTGTGAGTTCTGCGTAAAAAATAAGCCTGAGCAGGATGAATGCTATATCACTCCCGATGGGGACAGATATCATTTTGACGGGAAATGCCAGGGACTTAAGAGGACAATACTGACCGTCGGTATATCGGAGGTCGGTAAAAGAAGGGAGTGCAAACGGTGTAAGAGCAAGAAGGGGACCGAGGATCTGTGATGCGAGTATTTTTATATATTGTTTTAGGGATTTATATGGCTTTTCTGGCTTTTGAAGACATAATGAAAAAGACGATCCCGGTGTCATTTTTATGGTTGGGGATATTGTTTATCCCGGCCGGTCTTCTTACCGAAGGAGGAAGCTTCTCTCTTACGGATAATGCCCTCGGTATCATCCCGGGAGCCGTATTGTTAGTCATATCATATGTGAGCAGGGGACAGATTGGTATCGGAGACGGAGTATTGGTGGCACAGGTAGGAGCGTCACTTGGACTGGAAGTGATCGTAAGGATACTGACTGCTGCACTTTTACTGATAACCGCTTTTTCTGTGATCATGCTTATCTTCGGTAAGCTTAAAAGAAAGAGCACACTTCCGTTTATACCTTTTGTGTTTACCGGATATCTGTTGACCTTTTTTAGTTGCTAATTTGAAACCGGAATAATGAGGTGTTTATGAGGAAAAGAGTCAGCGGATCATTTACACTGGAAGCCGCTTTTATAGTTCCTGTAATTATATTTGCCATAGTGGGACTGATATGGGTCATTATATATCTGTATAATTCGGTAAAACTGACGGCCGATGCGGATATGGCTGCTTTTATGACCGAAAAAGAGTATGCGGAAGACAGGATGCCGGATAGTTATGCGGAAAAGGATATAGCACGTGAACTAAGCGGTTATATCGGAGCAGGAGTGGATAATGCGAGCGTGATACGAAACGGAAGAAGTATAGCGGTAAAAGCGGAAGTGGAACTTGATCTTCCTGAAGAAGGAATATTGGGTAGCCTTGTGTCAGGCATACGGAACATTAAAAGGGAAAGAGAATACGACATCCCGAACAAAACCGAAATAACAAGGATAATAAAAGCTGCTTCGGAACTTTTAAAGGCGATCATTCCGGATAAAAAAGATGAAAGCAGCAAAGGAAAATGAGCATGGAAAAAATATATAAGGATAAGGACAGGAATACTCTGATAATAACGGATGAAGTTGAAGCGGGAGCTTATTTTGAAAAGTCCGGCTTCAGAGAGAAGATGGTCAGGAACAACCATATAAAAGGACTTCTCGAATTCAGTGTAAATATAGTGGATCATGAGAAGATATATGAATACAATATCGATGGTATGGTAAATCTTGAGCATGTTTCCTTACATGAGGAATTATCATATGAAAGAATAAAGAGTATGCTTTTGGGGATAGTGGATGTTATTCTGGGCGGGAATAAGTATATGCTGGATGAAAAAGACTACATAATGGATCCTCAATATATTTTCTTTGACGGAAAAGGAAATCCGTATATGGCCTATCATACGGGCTACGATCATCCGTTTTGCGAGCAGCTGGAAAATCTTTCGGAGTACCTGATGAACAGGATAGATTATCATGATCAACAGGCAGTGCTGATGGTCTATACTGTTTATATGAGAAGCAGGGAGGAAGGGTTTGGAGTAAACGAGTTAAAAAAATATATTGAGTCCGGTGGGGAAGCGGATAATGACCATGAAAAGGAAAAAATTCGGCCTCTTCATGTACAGGATGATAATATACCGGTGATATACAGAGAACCGATATTTGAACGGGCAGAGAGTTTTGAAACAGGGGACACAGTTACTGAAGATTCGTTTAGGAATTCCGAGGCGGTAAATGTTTCTGTCCGGAATAAAACGAGACTAAGGATACTACAGGATTATAAAATATTTATTGTGATGATCCTCCCTGTAATCCTGATATTCATTGCTTGGAAACTGAATTTATTGCATTCATCCGAAGGAAAGTTCGATGCTGTGAAAGCCGTTGCGGTGGGGGCAATAGGACTTGCCGGAGGCTGGTATATATGCAGGAAGCTGCCGGAATGTAAAACAAGTGAAAAGGTAACGGGAAATACCCGGGAAAGAATATCGATAAATGATAATGACCCGGGTGAAGTCACAGAACTCCTTTTTGATCCTACAGGAGAAAATGTAAAAAAGCAGGACGGGCTTGTACTTGTCTCTGATTCATATCCTGATATAAAAATAGATACATTTCCGTTCTATATCGGTAAGGATGAGGCACATATGGATTATTGCCTGAATGCTACAGGTGTTTCAAGGTATCATATGAAAGTCGACAGCATCGATGGCGAGATTTATATAGCGGACCTCAACAGTACAAACGGTGTTTATTTGGGCGGCACCAGGATTGCCGTCAACAGGCCGGTAAAGATACAGAAAGGAGATCGTATTAAGATCGGGCTGTGTGAGTATGTTTATAAATAATATCTTTTTTGGCAGGCTTAGTGTATAATTATCGTTGGCATAATGATTAAATAAAAAATTAAAAAAGAAGGGGAAAACCCCTTCCCAATCATACAGAAATTCTTTAGTATTAGTTTGGCGAAAAAATAGTAAAGGAGCTGTATGATGGAAAATATT
>JAFZQN010000114.1 GCA_017620375.1 Lachnospiraceae bacterium | reverse complement strand
GTCTTTTTCTTAAACTCACCTCTGGTGACTGTGGTAACTGTCTGAGAACCGGGCTTTTTTACACCTCTCATTGTCATGCAGGTATGCTCAGCCTCGATCACTACCATTACACCCTTAGGTGACAGGTTTTCCTCTATGGCATCGGCAATCTGGCGTGTCAGCTGTTCCTGCAGCTGAAGACGTCTGGCATATACTTCAACCGTCCTTGCGAGCTTGCTGAGTCCTACCACCTTTCCTTCGGGTATGTACGCTATGTGTACCTTACCGAAGAAAGGCATCAGATGATGCTCACATAATGAATAGAAAGTAATATCCTTTTCTATAACAATATCACTTCCCTCTACGTTAAACTGTCTGGAGAGGTGTTCTTTAGCATCCTGATCCATACCTGCAAGTACTTCTTCGTAAAGACCTGCCACGCGTCTGGGGGTATCTGCCAGACCTTCTCTTTGCGGATCCTCACCCATACCTTCTATTAACAGCTTTACAGCTTTCTCAATCTTTTTTCTGTCTACCATTTGACTGACCTCTTTTCGTCATAATTAAGGCTATATTACCACATTTACAAAAAAAATAAAAGAAGGAATTTAACTTCCTTCTTTTATACTTATATTTAATTAATTATCTCTTTCATAATCGGATCTTTTACCAAGTTCGACCGTGATCGTCCTTTCCTGATAACCTGATGCCGATACACCCTTTGTGCTTACCTTGATCTCAATCTCGGTACCGTATCTTATATAGGAAAGAATCTCCTTAAGCTGTTCCATATTTACCACTTCTCTGCCATTGATCTCGGTAATTATATCACCGGCACGAATACCTGCATTGTCTGCAGGAGAACCGGGATCTGTTGAGTAAACATACACACCCTTCGGCATACTGAATGTCTTGGAATAAGAATCACTCACATCCTTACCTACTATACCAAGATAACCTATCTCGTCTGTTTCCAGCTCCACTCTGTTCATCAGTTCATTAATTACGGGTATAACCTTTGAGATAGGGATTGCATAACACATACCTTCTACTTTTCCACTTGAATATGATGTGTACTTCTCGGAAGCAATACCGATCACCTCACCTCTTATATTTATAAGCGGGCCACCGTTGTTACCTTCATTGATCGCCGCGTCAGTCTGTAAAAGCATCATCTCCCTGCCGCTTATAGTTATACTTCTGTCTATGGCACCTATATAACCGACTGTTACAGACTGTCCGTAACCAAGAGAATTACCTATAGCTATCGCTACTGAACCGACAGACAGCTGGTCAGAGCTTCCTATCGTGGCTATCTTTATACTGTTTAATGTATCTGAGGATAAGTCATTCATATCTACTGCTATGACTGCCAGATCATAATAGCTGTCAGATCCCTTAACGGTAGCTTCATGTTTAGTCCCGTCATGTAATGTAACCGTAAACTTATCTGAGTTTTCAACCACACTGTTATTTGTAGCTATCAGTAACTCACTGCCGTTCTGTCCGATTATAAATCCTGTACCCGAAAGCTCAGAATCAAGATATCCGTAATCATAGTAGAAAAAGTCATCCCAAGAATTTCTGCCTCTTGCTTTAACAGATGTGCATTTGATCGAGACTACGGAAGGCATAACATTATCTACCAAATTCGACACATCAGCTCTGGTCACTTCAGTGTCCCCCATTTTTCCGATGTATTCGTTCATATCTGTATTGTTTGCACCGGTGCTGGTTTTTTCACCGTTTTCATGTTCAGACGTCTCGCTTGCCACATCGGACTTCATGACTCCCGAAGGCTTACTGTCTTTTGTTCTTATGAAAAGAAAAGCAACTGCTACTCCGGCTCCTATTATAATACCCGATACCAATACTATAAGGAATATCCTAAATTTCCCTAATCCTTTTTTCTCTGTATTCTGTTCATTACTCATAACACTGTCCTCCGTGTTAAATTCTTTGCCTTTATGTTAGCTCTAAATTGTGTAGCAATTGTGATTAACCTATGAAAAAAGTGTTATTTATAGTTTTATAACTTTTTTACATATATTGCCATGTACTATATTGTGTAACGATGTACATTTTAGCCATTTTGACAAAAATATATTAAAAAATTCAAAATAATCTTTACGTTTTTAGTAAAATGTGATAATATGACCTTGTGGAATAAAGCAAACTTAGCGAAAGGAGTGAGCAATAAATGAGTATTTATCCCGCATCAAAAAACAGATCTCTTATATATACGCTTGCTACTACGCCTGAGGATGTTGTGGGTTTTTACAAGAAGAACGCTGATTTCCCTGGATACAGAGAAGTTAAAGAGAATGTTGAGCAGATAAGCTACCGCAGTGATTCAGGTATAAGGATCTGGTATAACAACCTTCCTATTACATTTGATTTTCACAGACATAACGCTTTAGAAATCATAGTTCCCGTAGAGAACTGGTACAAGGGTTACAGCCAGAGCGAATGCTTTGAGATAAACGAAGGAGATATTTTTATCGTTCCTCCTTTTGAGATGCATAAACTTGAGGCTCCTCACAAGGGCAGCCGTTTTATATATCTTATCGATATTGATAACATAGTCAATATGGCCGGTTTTACAGGCCTCAAGCCTCTTCTTACCAAGCCGATCCATATTACAAGTGATACTTATCCACAGGTATATGATGAGATACATAGACTGCTTGCTCATATGCGTGACGAGTACTTCTCTTCCGCTGACTTTTATGAGCTTACCATCTATTCAGACTTATATCGTCTGTTTGTACTCTTAGGTCAGGATCACTTAAAGAAAACCGATGCATTTTCAGGTCTGAATCTCATAACCAAGAAAGAATATCTGCATCGTTTCAACAGTGTACTAAACTATATCAATGAGTATTTCTGTGAAGACCTTACACTCGAAATGGTAGCCGAACACAGCGGTTTTTCAAAGTTCCATTTCTCCAGGCTCTTTAAGAAGTACACAGGTACAACTTTTTACGATTATCTTATATATAAGCGTTTACAGGCATCTGAGCAGATGCTCGCCGAAGCAGACCTTTCCATAACCGAGGTTGCACTCCGTACCGGTTTTTCGAGTATATCGACCTTTAACCGTACCTTTAAGCGCAAAAAAAACTGCACACCACGCGAGTATCGCGTCATGTGCAGGCAAGTCACTTAATTTTATTCCGTATACCTATAAACGAAATTTCCAAAGGAGGCTGTGCCTCCTTTTGTTTTTGTTGAAAACATCGCAAGACCGAATCTGTTTCCGGTAAAATGCTCCAGACGGAACCTCATCTTCTTTTTGTAAGGTATCTGTTTCCATCCGAGGCCGCAATCATAAAAGAATGTTGCTTCATCCTTTCTTCCGGTAAAATCAGCCTTGATCTTAAATCTGACAACGGGAGAAGGAACAATATCAATCTTCTTGATTGCATCCTTAAGCCCTTCTTCCTCTCTTTCCATGTACACGATCTCATATCCGTCATCACCTTCGGTAATGCCGATAAAGCCATATAAATACTGCATCACAGCGAGACCGGCGAAGTCACCTTTTTGTAATTCCCCCCCGAGAACAGTGATCTCCGCCTCACAGCACATTTCGTGCATCCGCTGTGTAAGTATATTTTGTGCTTCTGTAAGCGACGAACATATCTTGTCAGTGGTGATCGAGAAAATACCCGATCTTGTATTTCTGTTGATAAGCAACAGGTTTGGTTCGTGATTGAACTGCCAGATATTCTTGAACCCAAAGCATGAGTCTTCGGTATATATCTTCATGAAGTCATCACTTCCGACAAGAGGTTTGTATTCTTTCTTATCCACTATAGGAAGTTCAAAACTTTCAGGCATCTTGCCGTCATTTCCGAATATAGGGAAATCATTTTCCCATGTGACAGGTACTATATAAGGGATACGGCCCGAAGCTCCCCTGTCCTGAAACAGCATTGCATACCATTTCCCATCGGGTGTATCCACGATAGCTCCCTGTGCTATACCGGAACAGAACCATCCTGCATCATCGGCAAAAACATCTTTCCCGGTAAAATCTCCGTCCACACTGTCCGATACAAAACAACTCTCTGTTCTGAACCATCTGTTTTCCAGTGAATGGATAAAGAAAAGATAATATTTACCGTTTATCTTATAAAAATGTGTACCTTCATATCCGAGAGGCGTCTTTTTGGAGTCTGAAACTGCCAGTCTGTGCAGACCGCCTTCCTTCGGACCGGTAAGCTCATCGTTAAGTTCTGTGATATATACGTCTCTGTTGCCGTATGCAATATATACCTTATCATCATCAAATAAAAGCGAACAGTCGTGGTAAAAACCGTCTATATATGATTTTCTCCAAGGTCCCTCTATCGATTCCGACCTGTACAGATAGGTTTTATGGGTATCATTACATACAAAAGCTATATAATATGTACCGTTATGGAACCTGAAGCTGGCTGCCCACATGCCTTTTCCGTATACATTTTCATTTCCGATAAGCCTCTGGGCATCAGTTCCGTCCAGAGTATCGTATACATATGAAGCATGTTCCCAGTGGATCAGGTCCTTAGACCTCATAATCTCGCAGCCCGGGCAAAAGTACATAGAAGTACTTACCATGAAATATTCATCATTCACTCTTATGACATCGTTGTCCGGACAATCCACTCCGATTATAGGTTTCATAACAAGTATCGCCGCCTGTAAGCAATTTACAGGCGGCTTATCCTCCTCTAAAAATGACCGGTTCTTTAATTCTTACCGATATAGTCTGCGATAAAATCAACAAACTCTGTATTTCCGTTTGTAGGGATGCTTCCCTGCTTAATGAAGTTCATCTCGCCGTGTACCTTATCTGTATAATTTGTCCAGTAAGGCATATCAGCACCGTCAGCGTCTTTTCCGTTAGGATCACCGGTCTTAACGAAATTGGTGATGTAGTTACACATCTGACGAGCAAGATCGTAATGTCTTCCGATAAAAGGTCTCCAGCACTTAGCCAGTGTCTCAAACCAGAACCACAGGTCAACCGAATGGAATGAACCGGGGTTATCCCAGCCGGGTATATCGGGATTAAATCTGTAATAGTAATATTTTCTGCCTGTATCCTGTGCGGAAAGCTTATTAAATACATTCTTAACTGCACATTCAATACCCTGAACGGATGCATACATCTTGTCACCCTTCTTCTCATGTGCCTCAGGGATTGCAAGGAACTTATCTGCATCTGCTCCGAATATCTGTTTAGCCTTAGCTTCAAAATCAGCATCGGAATCAGCAAAGATAGCTGCCGGGAACTCATCAACGGTATTACCTGCCATGATATTAACATCATTTCCCTTGCCGCTTGCAAGCTTTGCATATGTATCGCCGTTACAGAATACATCATCCTGAACAGTTGCAAACATAAAGCCCTTCTTATTTCTGAACTCGGCATATGTATCACGGATAAAGAATGCATCAAGCTTTCTAGCTTCCTCCAATGTCTTTACACCGAGCATCTCAAAGAGTTCCTCACCAAACTTGCCGGCTTCATCAAGTGTAAGCTGCTTAAAGAAAGGATTATTCATATAAGGATTCTTGATCATACCGCTCATGATAACAGCGTTTTTGATAAGGCCCTTGTTCTGATCGCATGTGATCTGTGCCAGAGTACTTCCGCCGCCAGCTGACTGACCTGAAATAGTGATATTATCAGGATCGCCGCCGAATGCAGCTATATTTCTGTGTACCCAGCGAAGTCCTGCCTGCTGATCAAGATGACCGAAATTTGCAGGATTCTCAGGCTGGTTCTTAGTGATCTCGGGATGTACAAGGAATCCGAGTGCACCGAGTCTATAGTTAACGGATACTACTACGATACCGCGTCTTGCCATTCTCTCGCCGTCAAATTCCATCTCAGCTGTATAACCCCACTGGAAGCCGCCACCGAAATACCAGATAAATACAGGAAGCTTCTCATCGGTCTTTTTAGCAGGTGTCCAGATATTAAGATATAAGCAGTCCTCATCCATGGGTATATCGGGATCTACATGCCACTCTCTGCAATAAATATCGGTACCTACTGCCGGCTGATCCTGTACGGATATGGGTGCAAACTGATAACAGTCTCTGATGCCTTCCCAATCAGCTGCGGGCTGAGGTGCTCTCCATCTGTTTTCTCCTACAGGCGGTGCTGCAAAAGGGATACCCTTAAATGATGTTATCCTGGGATCTGCTGCGGGCAGTCCTCTTACAAGTCCGTTTTCTGTTTTCGCTACTCTTAACATTTTAATACCTCCAAATCGTTGTTTTTAGGTTACTAAAACCTTTTACTACCCCTATAGCACTATTCTATATTATAATTTTTTATTTTTCATCTATTATTTTGCTCATATTTATACTAATTTTGCGTTTACCTCAACAAAAAAGGACTCCCATTACACGGGAGTCCCAAAATCTCAATATGATCAATAAGCCATTCCGCTTGAATTAAACAGCCACTGGATGGCAACTGCGGCAAGTGTCAGGAATATAAGTCCGAATACAATGATTCTGAAATACTTATCTGCTTTTTTCCTTTTCGCTTTAGCATTTATTTCTTTTTCTTTGATCTCATCTTCTTTTTGTTTTTTATAATCTTCTAATTCCTGTTGCTTCTTCTCTTCTTCTTCACTCAACATTACCTGCATATTTAATTCCCCCGATCACATAATCTCACCGCTGAAATCATCATCATGATCATTATCATAATCATCCATTCCGTCACAGTCATGATCGTGGTTGTTGATGATCTCACGACCGGTAACTCTCTTTCTGTCACGCTCATCCTCAACAAGCTTTGACATCAATTCTTTAACTGCATTGGACTTTTTGATGTTTAAAAGCTCAAGTGTGGGACATGACTTATCGGATGACAGAACCTTTAAAGTACCCAGTCCGAATATTCTCTGCCAGAACTTTCTGGTAAGAGCAAAATCGGTAACACGGTAAAGCTTAACTTCATCTTCTATAATATTAAAGAAACCTCTGACACGGGTAAGCTTTTCGCCGGTAAGATAAT
>JAFZQN010000113.1 GCA_017620375.1 Lachnospiraceae bacterium | reverse complement strand
CTATATTCATGGTTGAGAAGATAGTGGAGGTATTACCCATTATCATGTTTCCGAGTTCTCCGAGTGCCGAACAGGCCATTGCATCCAGCTCTTCGACAGGCATTCCCATCATCATGAGTGAAGCTGTTTCCTTAGCTTTTTGTTCGGTAAAGCCCAAGATGAACTGCCCCTTCATGCCACCGGTCACTCCTACCTGGATCAGAAATGCATTATCCGGAAATTTCATGTCGGACAGCGAGGGCGGACCGAATTTACCTCCTGTCATTCCAAGCATATCCAGGACGGTCAGGGTTGCTTTGATGACGGGATTTATATATTTAATATCGACCGATGCCATATATTGTCCCTTTACTTAATTGTGAAATGATAATATATCAATAGCCTTAATTTTTTTCATATACAAAACTATAATAACATAGTTCAAAAAAAATAGCAAGAAGTAAAAAGTGTTGCGAAATCACGCGAAAAGTTGTATGATAATGATTGATATAAAAATGTTTGGGAGGTTTACTATGGAATCAAAAGATTACATGGAAGAATACTGTTTATGGATGTCTTCGGACGCTTTTGACGAGAAGACAAAGAAGGAGCTTGAATCCATTGCAGGCAACGAAGAAGAGATAAAGGACCGCTTTTACAGAAGCCTTGAGTTCGGTACCGCAGGACTCAGAGGTGTTATAGGTGCAGGTACCAACAGAATGAATATCTACACCGTAAGGAAGGCTTCACAGGGTCTGGCAAATGTCATCATCCGCGAGGGCGGCCAGGAGAAGGGCGTAGCCATTGCATATGACTCAAGACACATGTCTGTGGAATTCAGTGAGGAAGCAGCCCTCTGTCTTAACGCCAACGGGATAAAGACTTATCTGTTTGATTCACTCCGTCCTACACCCGAGCTTTCATTTGCATTAAGAGAACTCCACTGTATCGCCGGTATAGTGATCACAGCAAGCCACAATCCTTCAGAGTACAACGGATATAAGGTATATTGGGAGGACGGTGCACAGATCACCGCGCCTAAGGATGCCCAGATCATAAATGAAGTTAATTCCATTACGGATTACTTATCCTTAAAGACCATGAAGAGGGAGGATGCAGAGAAAGCAGGCCTTTTCCATATCATAGGTAAGGAGATAGATGACAGGTATAATGAGGAGCTGATGAAGCTGGCATTAAGACCTGAAGTTATAAAGAAGGCAGCAGAGGATATCTCCATAGTTTATACTCCTTTCCACGGTACAGGTAACCTGCCTGTAAGACGAGTACTCGCAGAACTGGGATTTAAGAAGGTATATGTTGTACCCGAGCAGGAGAAGCCGGACGGTGACTTCCCCACAGTCGCATATCCCAATCCCGAGGACAAGAGCGCATTTAAGCTGGCACTTGATCTTGCCGAAAAGGTTAATGCGGACTTAGTACTTGCTACGGATCCCGATGCTGACCGTCTCGGTGTATATGCAAAGGATTCAAAGACAGGAGAGTATATGGCATTTACCGGTAACATGAGCGGTACACTTCTTTGTGATTACCAGCTTGCAGCAAGGACCGAGCTTGGTCTTATGCCTAAGAATCCAGCTGTTATCAAGACCATCGTTACCACCAATATGTGCGATGTTGTAGCTAAGAAGTTCGGCTGTACTCTTATTGAGTGTCTGACCGGATTTAAGTATATCGGAGAACAGATAAAGCTGTTTGAGCAGGGTGTAAAGGATTACAACTACGTATTCGGATATGAGGAGTCGTACGGTTGTCTTATCGGTACCCATGCAAGAGACAAGGATGCCTGTGCCGCTGTTATGGGTCTTTGTGAGGCAGCAGCTTACAATAAGCTGCAGGGCAAGAGCCTTTGGGACAGAATGGTAGAGATGTACGATGAGTATGGATATTACCGTGAGGGTGCGGTATCCGTATCCATGCCGGGTGCCGACGGAGCTGCAAAGATCGCAGCCATCCTGGATAACTTAAGAAATAATCCTATCTCGGAGCTTGGCGGGTTTAAGGTACTTGAAGCAAGGGACTACAAGCTTCATACCGTTAAAAACATGATAACGGGTGAGACAGGCGAGACCACACTTCCCGAGTCCAACGTACTTTACTATGTGCTCGAAAACGACCAGTGGTGCTGTGTAAGACCTTCCGGTACAGAGCCTAAGATCAAGTTCTATTACGGTATCAAGGGTACATCCATGGAGGATGCGGACGAACTGTATAACAGGGTCGGAGAAGCTATCAAAAAACTTGCATAAAATAATAGCCGTGCATTGCACGGCTATTACGTTATATAACATTATTGACATTTTTTCAGTTTAATATAAAATTAGATTATTATTAAGGCCGTATCGGATCGGCTTTACAGAGGAGGACATAATAAAATGGCAGATTACAATGAAATGACGATCGCGAATATGTACGATCTGTCCCAGACCATAGCGGCAGAGCTTTTTGAGGGAAAGACATACCCTTGGGAAGTACTTCCCGAGATAGGTGATTTTATCAAGAAGATAGGCCCTACACTCGATCCTGATGAGTATGAGCAGAAGGGTGAGAATATATGGATAGCTAAGTCAGCTACCATAGCTCCCACCGCAAGCATTACCGGTCCCTGTATCATAGGTAAAGACACAGAGGTTAGACAGTGTGCATTTATCCGTGGTAAGGCTATAGTCGGAGAGGGCTGTGTAGTAGGAAACTCTACTGAGCTTAAGAATGTAGTTCTTTTCAACAAGGTTCAGGTACCTCATTACAACTATGTTGGTGATTCTGTATTCGGTTTCAAGTCACATACCGGAGCCGGAGCCGTAACATCAAACGTTAAGCAGGACAAGACTCTGGTTACAGTTAACTACAAGGGAACAAAGGTTGTTACAGGACTTAAGAAGTTCGGTGCAATGCTTGCCGATAACGTAGAAGTAGGCTGTAACTCCGTACTTAATCCGGGTACCGTAGTAGGAAAGCATTCAAATGTTTATCCTCTTTCCATGGTAAGAGGCTTTGTACCTGCAGAGTCAATATATAAGACAGGCGGAGTAATAGTTCCGAAGACAGCTGATGTTTGATCAGATAAGCATATAGGAAAAAAGGATTACACACTTAAGAAAGCAATACATGACAGATGTGAGCAACTTTTAAGAAGTTTTATTCTTATCCTTTTGTTATAATATTTCTACTAAGAACCCCTATGATGCTATGGTGACTTAGCAAAATGGGGGTATTTTTTAAAGGGTTTTACAAAAACGTTTTAGGAGGGTATTTTATGGCAATGATGGAAAGGCCGGCCGTGACTGTTATGGCAGACGGCGGAAAGTATTGGGAGCACGAATTTGAAAAGTTTTATCTGAAGGTATATGTACCTAAGACAGATATAGACGGAGAAGTAGTTAACTACAGCTTCAGGGCTCCTCTGTTACTTGTATTTGAGGAGAACAGGAAGTCCATGGAGGAGGCTGTAAAGTTCGCTAAGGAGAGCGGACTTGCAGATATAGCTTCAGCAGTTGATTCAAGCGTGCTTTTCGTATATCCCACATGTGATGGTGCATGGAAGAATGCGGATGAGAGCTTATATGTATCACTTATCAGTGAGATAAAGATGAATCCTTATTATAAGGACGGCATCATTGAGATCACGGATTTCTTTACAAGAGAGTTCAAGGGCTTCTTTGTAAAGGGCGCTATATTCAGGGCGGACATCTACTGCTACGGTGCATCAGCCGATTATGTGGCTAAGAACCTTATTAAGACTCTTCAGGGAGAGTATTTATGGGGACCCGGAGAGATCACTCCGGCATGTCTCTCCATGGAAGGCTTAAGCGTAACACCTTCAGTTGAGCGTAAGGATATAGGAATCTTAAGCGTAGGTAACAGCGCAGAGATAAATGCGGCATTTGACGGCTGTCAGAACCTCCTCTTAAAGGACAGTGCTGATTATAAGGCAGATTTTAAGGCATTTGTACGCCAGTTCAAGATGTGGTGCGGCAACATGGAGATCGAACCTGATTTTGAAGCACTTAACATGACAGAAGAAGCAGGCTTCACACTTGTACAGACATCATCCGATAACAGGGGAAGATACAAGGATGCAAAGGAGCATAAGGTAGGCTATTTTGCATATTATAACAACGACCTGTTTGACAACGGTCCTGTTCCGCTGCTCATAGGCTTCCATGGCGGCGGAGACTCCACCATGTACTTAACATTCGTATCGGGCTGGTGGGAGATAGCTCACAGATACG
>JAFZQN010000112.1 GCA_017620375.1 Lachnospiraceae bacterium | reverse complement strand
GTTCCTCCTGCTTTAAGAACTCGGCTTACCTCTCCGATACTATGCTTTATATCCGGAAAATGGTGAAGTGCGTATCTTGTTACTACCATATCAAAGGTTCCAACTTCAAACGGAAAATCTATACCGTCATAGCTGACAAATGAAAGATTACCAAGACCCGCCTCTTTTGCTTTGCTTCGATTCACACCAATAGCATCACTCACAATATCCAGCCCTATCACTTCACAACCCGGATTTTTCTCTGCGATCGGAAAAGACAGATATCCGCTTCCGCATCCAAGATCAAGGATCCTCATTCCGTCTCTTACATTAATGAACGCAAGGATTCTCTCCAGATGCTCCGCATCCTGTGTCTGCCTGTTATAAAAATCTTCGGATGCAAAGCTTTCTTCAAAGCCTTTTCGTGTATCCTCTATACTTGCTCTTATATTCATTTGTTTTCACCCATGTCTACCAGCTTAGCATATCGCCACTCGCTTTATAAACATCTAATGTTGAGTAAGGTTACCAGCCCCATTTATATCAATATATACAGTGCTGAACTCATTATTTAAGGTATTTGCGGCTTCAAATGTCAGATCTACTACGGTTTTATTACAATACCTGCATGGATCATGCGGTGACTCTGAAAAATGCCTTTTATCACTTCGGGGGCTCTTTGGACAGTTTTCACCCCATGGTGTTTCAAGACCTGGTTCAAGAACAACTTCAAATCCATCAAGTCCTTCACCGCCTGTAACCTTTTCCATATCAGCATCGTTGAGTCTTTTATTTTTAAAACTATCTTTCATACTGCTTCCACCTCGAGGAATTGGGTGCCCAGGGTTTTATTTTATCGGATACATTTGAGCAAGATGATAGGGGTCTGTTGTACCCCTGGTTTTTTGCTCTCATAATATTATACGATATAACTGTGGTTTTTGCGACATTGATCCTCAGGAGTAATATTTTTAGAGTGAAGGAATATGTCGCATTAGGGGGAGGTTTATCGTATAATATAGTGTAGATGAAAGATTGAGATGGGGGGATTGTAGGATCTTTTGGAATTAAGGAGAACAAGGAGAAAAGGGGAATGAATATGAAAGAAAATGGGTTAGAAAAAAACAAAAAGCTTAATGGGGACCAGTTGGGGAAGGTGTTCGGCGGCGCTGGTAATTGGCAGCAGTACGCAAAGGGATCTTATGTAAATTACGGACAATATATCGTATATACTACTGTGGCTGGTGACTCGTATCAGGGTATTGCAATACGTTTTGGCGTGACTACGGATCAACTTTTCCAATGGAACACGCTTCGAGGCACACCAGACCTTGACCCTTACATCAATACGAAACTGACTATCTATCCTACTATAATACGATAGACCTGATATACAAGTAGGTTGGAAATAATAGAGAGGGGGCGAGGACGCCCCCTTTATCGAGTTGTAATTATCAACAAAAAGGGTGTCGGTTAAAACCTTTCTTTATACGATCTACTCCCATGTCGGTAGTATGTATTCTATCCATATTATCAAAAAGAATCTGTTTATCCATATAATTATATACTCTGTTTAGGAACAAACTCTATCTTAAGTGCCATACCCATTCCATCTGCCAATCTTTTTAAGAGATTAACTGATGGATTTCTTGTACCGTTTTCCAATTTGCTGATATCAGCTTGATTAATACCTGTAAGTTCAGCAAGTTCTTTCTGGGTGAGATTCTTTGAAGTACGTGCATCCACAATAGCCCTGATGACATCCATCTCCGGCTGGATAGCCTGATACTCTTCTCGAAAATCATCATTTTTCATTTGTTCTGCAAGCATGTTATCAAGTGTTTTCATAATCCGCATTCTCCATTTTCTTTTTCGTAGGCTATAACGGTGAATTTTGTCATTCAAGTACCTCTGGATATATTATATGGCATATATGCCATATTGTCAATTGCGCATTAATTTGTATAAGTGACCTCTTAAGACAGCTCCTCCTTCTCCCTTTGAAAAACTACCCCAATTGTTATTTACTGATAATTTTACCACAACCATCGGAGTATTTCGAGTCAAAAAGAACCGTCCCTATTGACTCATTATAGTGATATAATACAGGTGAATGTAGGATAAAAGGATTATGGATTTCTTTTATAAAGAATGAGTATAGTATTCTTATAGGGGGTGCTGTATTAATGATCAGAAGAATTCTTAAGTCTTTAACTTTATCTAACGTAATAGGGATTCCTATAATTATAGCTCTTTTGATCATGCTTGTGTGGGTGATGGTCAACACCCTTGCAGTATAATGCAAGAAAAAATCATTCTATTGGAGGAGTTTTATTTATGAAAAGACAAGCTGTATATGTGTTAGGTATTGTAGTATCTTTATTTTTGACAGCATGTTCTAATACGACAGTACCCGCTGGTTCATCTGTCATGCAGTCATCTGCTGCACCGTCAAGCACAGTGGCCGAGGAAAAAGGCGACTACGTAAATGTCGGCAGCGAGGCATCTTCCGAGGCACCCACAGCCACAGAAGAACAGGCAACCAAGAAAGCCGAGGAAGAGGCTAAAGCAAAAGAACAGGCGGAGGCTAAGGCAAAAGCACAGTCAGAGGCTAAGGCAAAAGCACAGTCAGAGGCTAAGGCAAAAGCACAGTCAGAGGCTAAAGCTAAGGCAGAACAGCAAGCACAAGCACAGCCCGTAGAAGAAGTACAGTCCGATCAAACGCCGTTAGATATATATAATGCGAGATTGGCAAGGGCTTTAGAATTATATCGAAATGATTTTATCACTATAGATGAATACGAAAAAATCATACGTGATACAGAACGTAAGTATGGTGAGAAGATGAGGAACGGCAATCATTGGTAACACTTCCATTCTTATATTAATATGTTGCGTGCGCAACATACACTTCCTGTTATTTAAAGGATAATCATATCAGAAAGCAGACAGGAGACTTTAGCTTTAAGTCTCTCCCACAAATGACAGGAGGTATTATATGGGATATGAATTATTAAGGAGTGAGATGGATGAGATATTCTCCAGACTCACGACGCACTACGACGTCTACGCCCCGGTACTTAAAAAGGGCGAAGGCACATTTTCGGACACGGACGTGATCCGCTAC
>JAFZQN010000111.1 GCA_017620375.1 Lachnospiraceae bacterium | reverse complement strand
AGAGACTGTATCCGGACGATATCAGATCCAAATCCGGTAAAGAGACCATCTATGTGGGCATCACCGGTGCGGTACCTCCGATAGAATGTGTTGATGAGGACGGAGAACCTTACGGATTCTGTGTGGCACTTATGGATGAGATAGGAGCCAGACTCAGCAAGAGGATAAAGTTTGTTGTCCTTGATAATGAGACAGCATTTACTTCTCTTATGAAGGGAAGAGTGGATCTTATTTTTGCATACGGTACCGGAGAGATCACCACAGAGAGCAAAAAGAAATTCATTACGACTGCCGGATACTATCCGATGGGCAGATACGAGTTTTTAATGTACGTTAAGTAAGTGTATACGTTAGGTTTATAGGAGAACTGAAGATGAGTTTTATAAATAATATTTTTAATGCTATATCGGATAACCTTATATCGGGCGGCGCATACTACCTGATAGCCAAAGCCGCCGTAGTTACGGCAATCATCGCTGTACTTGCCTGGATCATAGCGGGCATATTCGGTATAGGTATAAGCTACCTTATGAGCTATGAAAAGAAGGCTGTATCTCGTATAGCAAGAGCGGTATGTTTCCTGTTCAGAAGTGTACCGGTGCTTTTGTCGCTGTGGCTGCTCCATTATTGCATATTTGGCAGCAGCACTGGGAGCGGTATCATAAATACCTCGATCTCCATAGGTCTGTTCGGTGCCGGACACCTGGCAGAGCTCCTTTCGGAAAGTGTAAAGAAGACACAGGAGAGGATGAGCGGAAAGGTAAAAGGCAAGCTTAAGAGCGTATACTTTAGCGTGGTAATACCTCAGGCTTTGGAGGACTCGATATTCCATATCAAGAGACTGGCAGTCATCATGCTGCAGTGGACATGTGTGGCAGGATATATTTCGGTCAACGATCTTACCGAGGTAATGTACGGCATCGGTCACAGGACCATGTATCCTTTCTTCTCGATAGCATTTTCGATAATACTTTATCTGCTCGCTACCATACTTGTGGAGTGGATATTTAAGATACTCGGGAAAAAGCTTAAAACAGCCAATGATGAACAGGCATAAAAAGGAGAAACAATGGACAGACAAACAATACTTTCAAAGGTTGATCATACACTGCTCGCTCAGGGAGCTACCTGGGAGCAGATAAAGGGCATATGCGATGACGGAGTAAAATATGGCACCGCCAGCGTATGTATACCCGCATCGTACGTAAAGCAGGCTAAGGACTATATTACCTCCGAATACCCCGGTAAAAACCTTCCGGTATGTACTGTTATCGGATTCCCCAACGGATACTCGACAACTGCCGTAAAGGTATTCGAGACAGAGGACGCCATAAGGAACGGTGCCGATGAGATAGATATGGTCATCAATATCGGCTGGGTTAAGGACGGACTGTACGATAAAGTCGAAGAAGAGATAAAGGCATTAAAGGCTGCTTGCGGAGATAAGATCCTTAAGGTCATCATTGAGACCTGTCTGCTTACGGATGAAGAAAAGGTTGAGATGTGTAAGGCAGTTACCGCTTCGGGAGCAGATTATATAAAGACATCCACCGGCTTTGCAGGTGGCGGGGCCACATTTGAAGATGTGGAACTTTTTGCGAAAAACATCGGAAACGGGTTAAAGATAAAGGCAGCAGGCGGTATATCATCCTTTGATGATGCCGAAAAGTTTATAGAGCTCGGAGCATCAAGACTCGGTACCAGCAGGCTTGTAAAGATTATGAAACAGAGCGAATAGTAATGGGTTTAGGCCGAATGGGAACTACACTTGGCAGAAAGGACGGATCATGGATAAAAGAATGATAATTGAAAACATAAAGGACTGTATCCCTGAGCTTATCGAAAAAGCTCTTGATATGAGAAACTATTCTTATGCACCTTATTCCAAGTTTAGAGTCGGAGCAGCACTGCTTTCAAAAGACGGCAGGATATTTGGCGGATGCAATATAGAAAATGCTGCATACGGACCTTCCAACTGTGCTGAGCGAACCGCGTTTTTTAAGGCTGTAAGTGAAGGTGTGACCGAGTTTGGTGCTATTGTTATAGCGGGCGGTCCGGAGGAAGGTATAGTGGATTTCTGTGCTCCCTGCGGCGTGTGCAGGCAGGTAATGGCTGAGTTCTGCGAAGCAGACAGTTTTCTTATAATACTGGCTAAGAACTTGGAAGAGTATGAGATATATACCTTAAGAGAGCTCTTCCCCAAGAGTTTTTCACCCAAGGATCTTGAAAAATAAATAAGAATGACTATTTGCGGCCGGCGAATATGCACTCATAAACCATCCGGCTTCGCCGTCTGTCGCCGCCATGGCGGCTTATGTTTACTCGTGTATATTGGCCAGCCTTTCCGGCAGATTCTGCCAATACACAATACTGCAAGCAAGCTTGCGTCTTGTGTATATGACAGAATTTGCCGCAAATAGTCACAAGAAATGCACATAAAACCGCAATATATTTAGTTGCAAAAAGAGTAAATTTAAGCTATCCTATAAAATGCTTTGTGTTTAACGGAGGATAGATATGGCATTTTTGCAGATTTTCGAACGCTACGAAAAGAAGTATTTACTGAACGCTGAGCAGGAAGCCCGTTTCTTAAAAGCAGTTGAAGGTAAAATGATAATGGATCAGTATGGGGAGCATACGATTTGCAATATATATTTTGATGATGACAACTTTGAGCTTATAAGAGAGTCTTTGGAGAAGCCTCTGTATAAGGAGAAGCTTAGGCTGAGGACATACGGGGTTCCGGAAAACGGGGACCATCAGGCGTTTGTTGAGATAAAGAAAAAATACAAAGGCGTAGTATATAAAAGAAGGATACCGCTTAAACTGAAGGAAGCGGAAAGTTACCTTTATGACGGTGTAAGACCGAAAAAGGATTCACAGATATTAAAAGAAATAGACTGGTTTTTACAGGTGCATGCACCCGTAAAGCCAAAGGTTGTGTTGACATACGTGAGGCGTGCATTTTACGGTGCGGAGAATAAAGACTTCAGGATGACCATAGACAGGGATATAACCTGCAGGTATGATGATCTGCATCTGACAAGCGGAGTGCACGGGAAAAAACTACTAAAAGAAGGACAGTCACTTTTGGAAATAAAGATACCGGGAGTAATGCCGCTCTGGATGAGTAAGATCCTGTCGGAGCTTAAGATATACCCTGCTTCGTTTTCAAAGTACGGCACCTATTATTCGACCACTCCCGAGCTTTATATGACGGCAAGTGAGAACAGTCATAAGTTAGCGAAATGATAGTTTTACATAGAAGTATGGTAAAACTTTAGATAAATGTAACATCAGGAGGAAAGAAATGTTTAGCAGTATTATAAAAACAACGGGATCGATCACAGGACTTGAATACCTTATCTGTTCCGGAGTATCATTTGTATTCGGATTTATTGTGGCTCTGGTCCATATGTATAAAAACACATATTCCAAGAACGTGGTTATCACTTTGGCGGTGCTTCCTTACGTAGTACAGACCATGCTCATGCTGGTTAACGGCTCCATAGGTGCAGGTATAGCAGTTATGGGTGCGTTCAGTCTGGTACGTTTCAGGTCTGCACAGGGTAATGCAAGGGAGATCATGAGCATCTTCTATGCACTTACCATCGGACTTGCGATGTCACTCGGATATATCGGTATAGCAGCATTTGTACTTGTATTTACAGGTGCATTCATCATCCTTTTCAATTCCATTGATTTCGGTGT
>JAFZQN010000110.1 GCA_017620375.1 Lachnospiraceae bacterium | reverse complement strand
TAGCTGATATCCGGCAGGTACTTACTCATAGCCAAGAGTAAGTCCTCCACACCCTCCTGCTTTAGGGCAGAGCCGTATATCACAGGAAAAAGCTTACGTTCTACGATCATAGAACCGATCTCTTCGTCCTCTATCTTACCGTTCTCTAAGAAGCTTTCCAGTATCTCCTCATCGCATAAGGAGAGTTCCTCCATGACGGATAACTTTTCCGCATTGGTGCTTCCTTCCCTAACCAAGGGCGAGATCTCTATACATCCGGATGAGAGGGACTTCTTTAACTCTACCCCGATATTACCTTTGAGGGCTACTTTCCTGTCCATCTTGTTGACAAAGATGAATGTCGGGATATCGTAGATATTAAGCAGCTTCCAGAGAGTCCTGGTGTGAGCCTGCACTCCTTCCGGACCGCTTACTACCAGCACCGCCGCATCGAGTACCGAAAGAGTCCTCTCCATCTCGGTTGAAAAGTCCACATGTCCCGGTGTATCCAGCAAAGTAAAAGAGGCATTACCATATTCAAAAACAGCCTGTTTTGAAAATATGGTAATGCCTCTTTCTCTTTCTAAGGCATAACTATCCAGGAAGGAGTCTTTTTTATCGACCCTTCCCGGCTTTCTTATGGATTTGCACAAATAAAGTATGGTATCGGAAAGTGTGGTCTTTCCGGCGTCAACATGCGCCAGTATACCGATCACAAATCTGTTCATTTACTGAAAAAACCCTTCTTTTTCTTCTCGGTTCCCTCTTCAGGTTTCTTTCCCGAATAAGACTCATCAAACTTCTTTAAAAGCTCCTTCTGCTCCGAATTGAGCTTGGTGGGCACCTGTACCACGAGGTTAACGTAGTGGTCGCCTCTGTAGGACTTATCCCTTACTGAAGGAACACCCTTGCCTCTCAGTCTTATCCTTGTATCGGTCTGTGTGCCCGGCTTAACCTCATAGATCACGTCACCATCGATGGTGGGGATCCTGACATCTCCGCCGAGAGCTGCCTGAGCAAAGCTCATATATGCGTTAGAGTAGATATTCATACCCTCACGCTGGAATGTAGGATGGTCGCTTACATCCACCTCCACCAGCATATCGCCGTATCCGCCGCCGTTGGAGCCCGGCTCGCCTTTGCCGGCAAGTCTTATGCACTGGCCCGAATCGATACCTGCGGGTATCGATACCGACAGCTTCTTCTTTCTTGAGATATATCCGTTACCAAGGCACGCGCTGCACTTTTCTTTTATGATCTTACCTGTACCGCGGCACTGAGGACATGCCTGAATGCTCTGTGTCATACCGAACAGTGACTGGCGTGTATATGCTACCTGGCCCTTGCCGCCGCACTGAGTACAGGTCTCCACATTGGATCCGGGCTTAGCACCGGTACCCTTACATGTCTCACACTGCTCTTTTAAAGTAACTTCTATCTCTTTTTCGACGCCCTTCATAGCCTCGTCAAAGGTTATGCGCACTCTGACTTTTGTGTTTGCTCCGCGCTGGGGACCGCCAGAACGGCTTCCGCCGCCTCCGAACAGGTCGCCGAATATACCGCCGAGTCCGCCGAATAAATCTCCGAACATGCTCGAGAAGTCCATGGAGCTGAAGTCCATACCGCCGGCACCGCCGTTCTCAAAAGCAGCATGCCCGTACTGGTCGTACTGGCGGCGCTTATCCGGGTCACTTAAGACCGCATAAGCTTCACCGACCTCCTTGAACTTCTCCTCAGCTTCTTTGTCGCCGGGGTTTACGTCCGGATGGTACTTTTTGCCGAGCTGTCTGTATGCTTTTTTTATTTCGTCAGCACTTGCATCTTTAGATACTCCAAGCACCTCATAGTAATCTCTCTTGTCTGCCATCTTGTTCACCGTTATAATCTTTATTAGGGCGAGGTGTTTTCACACCACGCCCCATTATTATATCACAATATTTTTTCACTTCAAGTAATATGGCACTCATTTAAGGGATATTTAAGATATTGCATCAAACTTCCTTAAAATCAGCATCTACTACATTGTCATTGCCACCGGGATAGCCGCCCTGGTTAGGGTATCCACCCTGGTTGGGATTAAATCCGCCGCCCATGTTGGGATCGAAGCCCTGGTTAGGATTGAATCCGCCCATATCAGGTCCGGGACCACTCTCGGGACCGCCCTGTGCCTGTGCCTTCTCATATACCTTCTGGAAAAGTGCCTGAGAATCGGTCATCAGCTTCTCCTTAGCTGCCTTAAGATCCTCAACCTCACCGTCGCTCATAACTTCAGGATTGGTCTTATTTAAGAGATCCTTTAAGTGCTCGATGTCAGCCTGTACCTGTGACTTATCTGCATCTGAAAGCTGATCGCCTACATCTGCAAGAGCCTTTTCTGTCTGGAATACCATAGAATCAGCTTCGTTTCTGGTATCAACTGCTTCCTTACGCTTCTTATCCTGAGCCTCATACTCAGCTGCTTCCTTAACTGCACGCTCGATATCCGACTCGCTCATGGTAGTACCGGAAGTAATGGTGATGTGCTGCTCCTTGCCTGTACCCTTATCCTTAGCTGATACGTTTACGATACCGTTTGCATCGATATCGAATGTAACCTCGATCTGAGGAACACCACGTCTTGCGGGAAGGATACCGTCCAGTCTGAACTGTCCAAGTAACTTGTTATCTTTTGCAAACTGTCTCTCACCCTGGGTAACGCGGATATCAACTGCGCTCTGGTTATCCTCTGCAGTAGAGAATACCTGGCTGCCACGGGTAGGGATGGTTGTATTTCTCTTGATGATAGGTGTTGCGATACCGCCTAAGGTCTCGATAGCAAGTGTAAGAGGAGTTACATCCAGAAGCTGGATATCACCTGCACCTGAATCGCCTGCAAGCTTACCACCCTGGATGGAAGCACCGATAGCTACGCACTCATCAGGGTTAAGTGTCTTTGAAGGCTCATGGCCGGTAAGCTGACGTACCTTCTCCTGTACTGCGGGAACACGGGTAGATCCACCAACAAGGAGTACCTTTGAAAGGTCGCTCGGCTTGATACCTGCATCACGAAGTGCATTCTGTACGGGTACTACTGTTCTTTCGATAAGGTCTGATACAAGCTCTTCGAACTTAGCACGTGTAAGGTTCATATCGAAGTGCTTAGGACCTTCTGCTGTTGCTGTAATGAAAGGAAGGTTGATGTTGGTTGTGGTAGCTGATGAAAGCTCCTTCTTAGCCTTCTCTGCTGCTTCCTTTAATCTCTGAAGAGCCATCTTATCAAGGCCAAGATCTACACCTTCCTGCTTCTTAAACTCATCGATCATGTATCTGGTGATCCTCTCATCGAAGTCATCACCACCAAGTCTGTTATCACCAGCTGTAGCTAAAACTTCGATAACGCCGTCACCGATCTCGATAACTGATACATCGAATGTACCGCCGCCAAGGTCGTATACCATGATCTTCTGCTCGTTCTCATTGTCAAGACCGTATGCAAGAGCTGCTGCCGTAGGCTCGTTGATGATACGCTTTACATCAAGACCTGCGATCTTACCTGCATCCTTGGTAGCCTGACGCTGTGCATCGTTGAAATATGCGGGTACTGTGATAACTGCCTCGGTAACGGGCTCGCCTAAGTAGTTCTCTGCATCCTTCTTTAACTTCTGAAGGATCATAGCTGAGATCTCCTGAGGTGAATACTTCTTATCATCGATGGTAACCTTAAAATCGGTACCCATATGACGCTTGATTGATGATACTGTCTTATCCGAGTTGGTAACTGCCTGACGCTTAGCTGCATCACCGACAAGTCTCTCACCGTTCTTTGCAAAGCCGACTACTGAAGGAGTAGTACGCTGTCCTTCTGTATTTGTAACAACTGTAGGCTTTCCGCCTTCCATAACTGCTACACATGAATTTGTAGTTCCTAAATCGATACCTATGATCTTACTCATGATTTTATCCTCCTAATCTGCCCTGTCGGGCACTCCTTATTGTACTGTTTTACTATCTAAGGCTTCCCCTTCGAGGGGAAGCTGTCAGCGAAGCTGACTGATGAGGTGTTCACCTTAAACTAGTTCGCAACCTTCACCATACTGTGTCTGATCACCGAGTCATTGTACATATAACCCTTTTGTAACTCCTGTGATACTGTATTTTCACCGAACTCCTCGTTTTCCTCATGCATTACCGCGTTGTGGAGATTCGGATCGAACTCTTTTCCTAAAGCTTCTATCTGCTTTACTCCTGCACCTTCAAGTATGGTCATGAGCTGCTTGTATATCTTTTCCATACCCTGACCTACGCCTGAGGCTTTGTCCTCCTCGCTCATGGCTGCCATGCCGAGCTCAAAGCTGTCTATCGCCGGAAGTATCTTTTCTATGATACTCTTTGCACCCATCTCAAACATCTGGGACTTTTCTTTATCGGTACGCTTTCTGAAGTTATCGAACTCTGCCAAGTTCCTTATCAGCCTGTCGTTCAGTTCTTTAATCTTTTCGTCCTTTTTGTCGTGCTCGCCCTTAATAAATACTGAAGTCGGCCCGTCGTCAGGTGGAAGCTCTCCGGCCTCACCCTCATTTGTTTCTGCTGCATCCTCTACGGTGCCTTCGGCTTTCTCAACCTCTTCCGCTGCCTTTTCGGCTTCTTTAGCCTCTTTTGCAGCTTCATCTCCTGCGCTTACTTCACCGGCTTCTGTCTCAGCTGCTTCAGCTTCGGCTTCTGCCTTCTTCTTGGCTGCTTCCATGGACTCTTTCAGAAGCTTTTCCCTTATATCAGCCATTTTGTGCTCCTTTTTATTTCTTAAAAATTTTTTCTTTTTCATATCGCCTGCCTCCTTTTATTCGGAAACACCGTTCTGAGGTTTCTATGGCTTCTTGTTTTTAAATATATCATCAAGCTGTCCCATCATATTCTGAAGGGTACCGACTACTCTTTCATAATCCATACGTTTAGGTCCTATGATGCCGACCTTACCGTATATGCCTTCTTCTATCTCATAAGTAGCTGTAACTACGGAGCAATCTTTCATCGAGTCAACTCTTGTCTCGTCTCCGATATATACCTGTATGCCACGCTTTTCATCCGGCTGTATGTCGGGATTGTCAACGAACTGTGTAAGCTCTTCCTTGTTCTCCAATGTGGAAAGGATGTCGCGTGCCTTATTCATATCGGAAAGCTCGGGGTACTTAAGAATGTTGGTAGCACCGCTGGTGTAAACTCTTATGTCGCCCTCTTCCTGAATGGCTGTTGCTATCGCATCAAGTATCTCGGATACCAGCTCCTGGTAAGCTCCCACCTGGCTCTTAAGCTTTTGTACCAGACCTATGTTGATCTCTTCTATATCAAGTCCCTGAAGGAAGGTATTAAGTGCCAAGTTAAGTTTGAGCACATCTTCCTTTACCAGAGCTATGTCCGACTTGAACATCCTGTTCTTTACGATGTTACCCTCAAGTACTATGACCGCCAGCACCTGATATTCGTCAACATCGGTCAGCTGTATGAACTTTATTTTTCTACTTCTGTACTTGGGTGTCGTGACCATGGTCGCATAATTGGTATTAGCTGCAAGCATCTTAGCTACCTGCTGGAGGAGATTCTCCATACGGTCTGCCTTCTCCAAGAGGTCGTCACGCATGTTGTTGACCTCGTCCACCTTTTCCTGCATCATGGTATCTACGTAAAGTCTGTAACCCTTATCGGTAGGGATACGTCCTGCAGAGGTGTGGGGCTGTACTATGTAGCCGAGCTCTTCAAGGTCTGCCATCTCATTCCTGATGGTAGCGGAACTTAGGTTGAGATCGGTGTACTTCGATATGGTCCTGGAACCGACGGGCTCACCTGTCTCGAGATAGTTCTTAATTATAGCCTGAAGTATCTTTAGTTTTCTGTCATCAAGATCCATATCCTTACCCCTTCCTTCATTTATTAGCACTCAACTTTATAGAGTGCTAACACCTTCCTGCTATAAGATAACACCATTT
>JAFZQN010000109.1 GCA_017620375.1 Lachnospiraceae bacterium | reverse complement strand
ACCATGCAGATCACCAAAGCAATGGAATTGGTCGCATCCTCCAAGCTGCGCAGGGCAAAGGAACGTTCGGAGAAATGCCGTCCGTATTTCGATGAACTGTACAGCACCCTGGTAAATATCGCAAACAGCAACACCGATTTTACATCGATATATGCCAAGGACAATGTTAACGAAAAAGTCTGCTATATAGTTATAGCGGGTGACAGAGGCTTGGCCGGCGGTTACAACTCAAACCTTTTCAAGTGTTTTGAGGCAGATGCGGCAGGTAAAGAGTATTCAGTCCTTCCCATCGGTAAGAAAGCCGTGGAGTATTTTAAGCACAGAAAAGCCGAGATCCTCACCGAAGCCTTCGGAGAGATCGCTCCCATCGCCGTAGCCGACAGCTTTGCTATATCAAACCTTGTATGTGAAGAGTATAAAAAAGGATCCTTCGGCTGTGTATCTCTTGTATACACCGAATTCATCAACATCCTTTCACAGGTACCCCATGCGGTAGCTACTCTTCCGCTTGCAGACATCAAACATAAAAAGACAGAAGAAAAAACCGTAAAGAACATCATTCTTTACGAGCCTGACAGTACCGAGGTATTTAATACCATCGTACCCGAATATCTGGCCGGAGTTATATACGGAGCCATCTGTGATTCTGTAGCAAGTGAACAGGCAGCACGTCGTACCGCCATGGATGCGGCTACCAGCAACGCAGAGGAAATGATAGAACAGCTCAACCTGCATTACAACAGAGCACGTCAGGCAAGCATTACCCAGGAGATCACAGAGATCGTCGGCGGTGCCGAAGGACTGTGACATTAAAAGTTACTTTAAATTACAACAATTAAGATAGGAGAACATCAGAATGAGCGATAGACACATTGGCGAGGTCGTTCAGGTAACAGGTCCCGTTCTTGATATCAAATTCAAGCCCGATGAACTGCCTGCACTTCTTAACGCCATTGAGATCGAAACACAGGGCAGAAAGCTCGTTGCAGAGGTAGCTCAGCAGATAGGTGACAACACCGTCCGCTGTATCGCCATGAACTCTACCGACGGTATGGTACGTGGCCTTCCTGCAGTGGATACAGGCTCTTCCATCACCGTTCCCGTAGGCGAGGAATGCCTGGGACGAGTTTTCAACTTGCTTGGAGAGCCCGTTGACAACCTCCCTGCACCCAAGACTGCAGAGCGTTGGTCCATCCACCGTTCAGCTCCCGCTTATGAAGAGCAGGCTGCTGCTACAGAGATCTTGGAGACAGGTATCAAGGTCGTTGACCTTATCTGCCCCTATGCAAAGGGTGGTAAGATCGGTCTTTTCGGCGGTGCCGGAGTTGGTAAGACCGTTCTTATTCAGGAGCTTATCCACAACGTAGCTACAGAGCACGGCGGATACTCCATCTTCACAGGCGTTGGAGAACGTACCCGTGAAGGTAACGATATGTACAACGAACTGAAGGAGTCGGGCGTTATCGAGAAAACAGCCTTAGTCTACGGACAGATGAACGAGCCGCCCGGAGCACGTATGAGAGTAGGTCTTTCAGGACTTACCATGGCAGAGTATTTCCGTGATGTAAAGAATCAGGACGTGCTTCTCTTCATTGACAACATATTCCGTTTCACACAGGCAGGTTCCGAGGTTTCGGCTCTTCTTGGCCGTATGCCTTCTGCCGTAGGTTATCAGCCTACACTGGCTACAGAAATGGGTGCTCTTCAGGAGCGTATCACTTCCACAAGAAAAGGTTCCATCACCTCTATTCAGGCTGTATACGTACCTGCGGACGACCTTACGGACCCCGCTCCCGCTACCACATTCACACACCTTGACGCTACCACCGTTCTTTCACGTGATATCGCCAGCCAGGGTATTTATCCTGCGGTTGATCCTCTTGATTCAACCAGCCGTATACTTACTCCCGACATAGTAGGTGAGGATCATTACAATATCGCACGTTCTGTACAGAAGGTACTTCAGCGTTACAAAGAGCTTCAGGATATCATCGCCATCATGGGTATGGACGAGCTTTCAGAAGAAGACAAGACTACCGTTGCACGTGCACGTAAGGTACAGCGTTTCCTGTCACAGTCCTTCTCCGTAGCAGAGCAGTTTACCGGTCTTCCCGGAAAATATGTTCCGTTAAAAGAGACCCTCCGTGGCTTTAAGATGATCCTTGACGGTGAGTGCGATGAACTCCCCGAGAGTGCATTCCTCTTTGTTGGCTCGATTGATGAAGTATTCGAAAAAGCTAAAAAATAATGTGAGGTATGATATATGAACACATTTCCCATTCAGATAGCTACACCGGACGGACTTTTATATTCCGGTGATATAGAAAGAGTAAAGGTGCGGACCGTTACCGGTGATATGGCAGTACTTGCCGGTCACTGTAATTTCTGCACCGCTCTCGGTATGGGAGAAGCATATATACGTCTTGAAGACGGCACCACCAGATTTGCCGCATGTATAGGCGGCATGCTGAGTGTCATGGACGGTACCTGCCATCTGCTCGCCACCACATGGGAGTGGAAGGAAGATATCGATGAGCAGCGTGCCCTTTCCGCCAAGGAAAGAGCCGAAGCCCGTCTTAAAGATGAGACTTTGAGTGAACGCGATCAAAGGATCGCCGAAGCAAAACTTAAGCGTGCACTTGTCCGCTTAAGTGTAAAGCAATAGGAGGTGTTTTTGGGTGAAAAGAAGTATTAAGAAATTTGTAGCATTTGTTCTGGCATTGGCATTTTCCCTCCAGATAATCTCATATGCTCCGTATAACAGCGTCTCGGCGGATGAAGATTATACAATCACATCCGTAGAGGAACCTTATGATGATGACTATTACGATTATGAGGATACCTCTACCTATGATGAACGTGGTTTCTATCTATATGGTGATGAACTGTTAGGCTACTACGGCGAGGAAAAAGAATTTATTATTCCCGATGACCTTGGGCTTACATATGTTTCATTAACATATAATGAATACGTAAAATCGGTTACCATCCCCGAAGGCGTAGAAAGTGTTTATATTGCCGATCTTTGGAATCTTGAAACACTTAATCTTCCTTCAACACTGAATAGTTTAAGTATCGAATGGTGTGAAAGCATTAAAACTCTTGATCTTTCCAAACTTGATCTCACATCGCTTTACATCAGCGAGTGCGGTAAACTCGAAAACGTAAAGATCAATAAGGCACAGTCGGTTACATTTGATACTCTGCCATCTTTAAAAAGTGCAAACATCCCCTCCAATACCAAGTATTTCTATACGTACAATACAAGTTTGGATGCTGTTAAGATCGCATCAAATAATGTCGGTGGATATAGCATTAAAAACGGCGGTCTGTACCATATTCGAGAAGCTTATGACGGCGGCCTTGTAACAGCACTTGAAGCTGTAGACCCCGATATCACTACACTCAATGTAAAGAAAGGCACCACAGTCATTGACAATCTCTATCTTTCCGGTTCTTATTATAAACTTGAGACTGTTGATCTGCCGGATACTGTAGAACAGATTGCGGCTTATGCTTTCTACGGTGCCACAAGTGTTAAGAGTGTTAATATCCCTAAAAATATAGTTTCACTCGGTGCATATGCATTTACCGATACTGCCATTGAATCACTGACCATACCTGCCAGTATAGAGTACATCCACGGATCGTGTTTCGCAGGATACAAAGGAAAGGTATCTGTTAAGAGCGGTGCAAAAAATGTAAGATCATACAAGGACGGTATATATCTTGTAGAAACCCAGTACTGGAACAATAACAAGACCGTCTACAGACTTATCTATTATCCTACAGACAAGACCACAGTTGAGTTCTTAAAAGACACATATGATATCGGTGAGAAGGTTTTCCAAAATTCTTCCGTAAAAGAACTTAAGTTCCCTGAGGGATTATATTGGTTAGATCTTGACCTCAGTAATGCAAAATCTCTCACCTCTATCAGTATCCCTGCTTCTGTAGGTTATATCGGTCGTGATACCATTACATCTGCTCCTGCACTTATAAATATCAAGATAGATGAGAATAACACCGATTATACGGTAGTTGACAACTGCCTGTATGATAAAGCCATGACAACACTGCTGGCTGTTCCTGCTCTTACAGAAGAAGTCAGGATCCCCGAGGGTGTTCTGTCACTCGGATATTATGCCGTAAGCTGCAGATCGATCGGTAACGAATATGACGATCCCGATAACTACAAGTATATCGAGCCTACCGTATATTTCCCCAAGAGCCTTGAAGTCTTTGACTGGTACGGTTTCTCATTCGGAAAAGCATATGTATATGCCGATACTCCTATGGCTTATTGTCTGGCCAGCAGAAATCAGGAATATCGCAACTGGTACGACGATGATGAAATGTACAACTACTCAAGGCTCAACTATGAGCTTCTGGACTCCAATGCCGATCTTTTGAACGGTATATACGTAGTAGATTCCGTATCGGTAAAGAAAGGCAAGAAGACTCTTGATGCCGGCTTAGAGTACGGCGTAAGTATGCCCGAAGGTGTCATCAAGGTATCAAAGCTTATCGCAGGAAATAACTCCGAATGTCAGGTAACCTTCTCTTCATCCAATAAAAAGATTGCCAAAGTAAACAAGTATACCGGCGAGATCAAGGGTGTAAAGAAAGGTACCTGTACCATAAACGTAAAGTGTACCATCACCAACGGAAAGAAGAAGTCCTCAAAGACCTTTAAGATCAAGGTAAGAGTTAAAGCATAATATAAACAAAAAGGGCACGCGGTTCCTTTTGCACAATATGTGCCTAAGGACGAAGCGTGCCCTGTATTTACTTTTGAAAAAGCCGGAGGCCATATATGAATATAGAAAATCTTCACCTATTTAGACGCAGGTTCATACCCGATGAGATCACTCCTCTTTCGGACGACAAGGTACTTAAGCTTGAAGAAAACCTGATCATTACCAGCTGGAAGACGCTTAACCCCCGCACCGATTTTGCCAGCGGTATGTCAGCATATTTTATCGACAAAGGCTGGAAGGTCAGTAAATTCCTCGACTGCGAAGGTAATATAAAGTACTGGTACTGCGATATCATCGACTCTATAGTAGATGAAGAAAACAACTCCTTCACCTACGAAGATCTTCTGTTTGATGTTGTCGTATATCCGGGCGGAAACGTTAAGGTACTCGACTGCGACGAAGCAGCCGAAGCCCGTGAAAAAGGCTTTATCACCGAAGAGCAGCTGCTAAGAGGTCTCCGCTCCATGAACGAGCTCCTTACCACTATATATCACGGTCGTTTTGACAGGCTTCAGGCTGTGCTTGAAAGCTTATGAAAGCTTAGCTATCCTTCTTACGTGGTTAGCACCGTTTGAGAACGGTGTATCAAGGAATGTATCAACTATCTTTAATGCAAGTCCGTCTGCCACTACTCTTGCACCCATGGCAAGTACATTTGCATCATTATGCTGACGTGTGGCCTCTGCGCTGAAACAATCTCCGCAGAGCGCTGCCCTTATCTCTCTGTGCCTGTTGGCAGCTATCGAAATACCTATACCTGTACCGCAGATAAGTATCCCTTTATCTGCCTCGCCTTTGATGATAGCCTGAGACACAGCCTCTGCAAAATCAGGATAATCACACGAAGCCTCACTGTAGGTTCCGTAATCCTTGAATTCCTCTCCTCTTTCCTTTAAATGTGCCATAACACTCTGCTTGAGACCATATCCTGCGTGGTCGCTTCCTATTGCTATCATTTCATTTCTCCTCTCAAAATCTATGTATTACTGTATTAAAATCTGCTTTTTCAAACCTCAACGATATGGTATCCTGCCGCCTTCATAAGCCTGTTCATGATGGCCTGTCCTATACCGCCTTCGGTAAAGCTTTCGGCATATATATACTCCGCATTTACTTCATCGAAATATCTTAATGCATCAAACAGTCCTGCCGCTATCTCTATCTCATTATCACGGGAACCGACATCCTTTATATAGAGGTCGCCCATATCTTTGTAGTTGGCTGCCAGTTCATCGCTCGTAAGTATCCCGACGGTATGCCCCTGTGCCAGCTTTTTTGCAGCCTCTTTCTTTATGATCACAGCTACTTTTTCGGGAACACCCTCATATATGGTAAGCTCTCCCTTGGGTGCGTAATGCCTGTATTTCATTCCGGGGGCCTTGGCCACTATCGTATCGTCTTTTATCCTTTTAAGTACTGCCCTGTCGTACTCTATATCGGGTATGACTTCTCTTAACATCTCTATCGTAATGTATCCGGGTCGAAGGATGAGTGCCGGCTTAACAGTCAGATCCACTATGGTGGACTCGAGTCCTATATCTGATGAGCCGCCGTCTATGATCATGTCTATCCTTCCGGACAGATCCTCGATCACATGCTCGGCTTTTGTAGTACTGGGTCTGCCCGAGGCATTGGCACTCGGTGCGGCTATCGGCACTCCGGCTTCCTTTATCAGCATATTGGCTATTATGTGGGACGGCATGCGTATGGCCACAGTATCAAGTCCCCCCGTCGTCTCCTTCGGTATCGCATCCGACTTATCAAGTATCATAGTAAGCGGCCCCGGCCAGAACCTGTCTGCCAGTGCTTT
>JAFZQN010000108.1 GCA_017620375.1 Lachnospiraceae bacterium | reverse complement strand
GTATATGGAAATTTGATGTAACTCCATTCTGCTTCGCAGAACGGAGCCGTAATCCTCATCACTGCGTGATGGGTTTGTATCATAAGAAATCTTCCCAATTCACTACGTGAATCGGGCCCCTTCTTACGATATGTGCCGATGTGGCTCAACGGCAGAGCAGCTGATTTGTAATCAGCAGGTTATCAGTTCGAATCTGATCATCGGCTTATGGGTGGATTCCCGAGTGGCCAAAGGGGGCAGACTGTAAATCTGTTAGCGATGCTTTCGAAGGTTCGAATCCTTCTCCGCCCATTTTTTTCTTTTTATGAAAAAATTACTCCATCGCTTCGCGACGGAGCCGTATCAAACGCTTCTTCGAAGCATTTGATGACTGACGCGGGATAGAGCAGTCTGGAAGCTCGTCGGGCTCATAACCCGGAGGTCGTAGGTTCAAATCCTTCTCCCGCAACTAGGTAGGGTACATCAGAACGGCCCATCCGTTAAATGCTTCGCATTCAACGGATGTACGTTTGCTCATAGATGAGCAAACTGTCGCGTCTGTGTTACTTTCGCTCTTACGAAAGCGATCTTTCGACGAGCTCAAGTTACACATCCTCGCCCGTTCTTATCCACTCTCCATTCGCCCAGATAGCTCAGTTGGTAGAGCAAGGGACTGAAAATCCCTGTGTCACTGGTTCGATTCCGGTTCTGGGCACGATGACTCAAGCCTGAAGATCCTAACAGATTTTCAGGCTTGTTTTATGTTCGAAGATATGATATATATAGTATGATAAATTTTAGGTATTAATACATTATATATAAGGAAAGATTTGTGATGGATAAAGCAAAACAGGGCATGGCCCAAAGAACAAAAATGATAGTTATGACAGGGATCATGGCTGCACTTATCGCCGTATGTTCCTGGATATATGTTCCGCTTACGGTTCCGTTTACCCTTCAGACATTTGCAGTATTTTTTGCATTAGTATTCCTGGGAGGAAAGTACGGGACATTGTCTATAGTTGTTTATATACTTATAGGTGTGATAGGACTTCCTGTTTTTTCCGGGTTTAAAGGCGGATACGGCGTCATAATCGGACCTACAGGCGGTTATATCGTCGGATTTGTATTCAGCGGGCTCATCTTTATACTGTTTACACATTTATTCGGTGAGAAGAGAGTAGTTAAGATCGCGGCGATGGTAGTAGGTCTTATAGTATGTTATGTTATCGGTACACTTTGGTTTATGTATGTATATGCCGGTACCGAGAAAGCACAGGGATTCGGAACTGTGTTATCTATCTGTGTTATCCCGTTTATCATTCCGGATATTGTGAAACTTGTAGCTGCGTATATTCTGGCCGGTGCCGTTAAAAAGGGTGTGAGGTAGTCTATGTATTATATCATTGATGATAAGCTGGAGGAGTCAAGTTACGAAGAGTGTCTGAAACACGACCATATATATGTGGCCAATGTAAGTGTCGAAGAGTTCAAACGTAATACCGAGCTTTTCAACATGGGTATTGATATGGATTTTGAACCGGGGGTTGCTCCGGTGTCCTGTGTTAAGGTCAATTATGATTCGCTTACGGGCAGCTTTTCCATTCCGGACAGAGCCAATATTTCAGAAGAAAATCACGAGTTTTCGTTTGTACTTGATGAGCAGGGCATTGTTTTTATAAATGATGACGGAACTGCTGAAAAGATCCTCAAAAAGATAGCTCAGACACGTAAATGGAGAATGCCGAGCTTAGAGCGTTTTGTGTATGATTTCCTTGAAGAGATCATCGGGACCGATATCAAGGTGCTGGAGGAGTATGATAAGAAGCTTGATGCCATGGAGGATTGCATCTTAGACGGGGATGATGACGGCATCATGGAGGCACTTTTAGAGATAAGAAGCGATATCATGGATCTGAGGACCCATTACGAGCAGCTTATCGACTTAAGCCAGGAGCTTGAGGAAAATGAGAACGGATTCTTTAGTTCTAAGAACTTAAGATATTTCAGGATGTTCACGGAAAGGGTTATGAGACTGCAGGATATAGTTTCATCCTTGAGAGAGCATTCCATGCAGGTAAGGGATCTGCACCATTCACAGCTTGAGACCAAGCAGAATAAGGTCATGACGGTACTTACCGTTGTTTCTACTATTTTTATGCCGCTGACACTGATAGTCGGCTGGTATGGTATGAATTTTAAATATATGCCGGAGCTGGAACTTCCCGTGGCATATCCCATCGTGATCGTAGTGTGCGTACTGATCGCGGTAGGCAGTATTATATTCTTTAAAAAGAAAAAGTTTTTTTAAGCAGTAAAAGGAGTTTGTAATGAAGAAGTTTTTAAAGTTGTTTTGTTGTATGATGATCATCGCTCTGATGGTATCGGGATGCAGTAAAGATGAGCCCGAGCCCGGTAATAATGTGACAGATGCACCTAAGGTGACCGATGAGCCTGCAGTAACCGATGAGCCCAAGGTGACTGACGAGCCTGTAGTTACGGATGAGCCGAAGGTAACGGATACACCTGTGGTAACCGATGAGCCCACAGTGACACCTGATATTACGGATGTGCCTGATATAACCGATACACCGGATATAACGGACGGTCCTGAAGTAACAGATGTACCTGCATTAGTTCTGACAACCGAAGAGGTTATGGAAGTATATGAGGAATTCTTAAGCGGAAAACGTGAGGCTGTTTCCATAACGGATGCAGGAATGCTTGAAGAAGGCAGGAGTTATTTCCTGGAGGATATCTATAATTCTTTCGGAGGACAGCTCGAAAAAGAGATGCTTCCAAGTGTTTTATCAGAAAAGAAAAAAGCGTATATTGACTGCGGAATGGACGGATACCCTGAGCTGGCGGTTCAAATGTCTTTTACAAGAGCGGATGGATATGATTCTCCTGATGTAGAATATATTGTACTTCGTTTAAACGGCGAGGAACTGGATATTGTGACTAATTTCTCGGAGTATTACAGAAGCTCGGCTTATATCAATGAATACGGATTTATTACAGTGGGCGGTTCAGGCGGAGCCACAACATATACCAGTTCGAATTCATTTATAACCGCTGATGGAAAAGAAGAGTTTTTATGGAGCGAAACAGGCAAATTCGGATATGACAAGCCTTATTTTTCATTGGACACCTATGAGATCGCCGATGACATAAAGCCCATCATCGGAAGGGAAGTAGGGTATGCTGAAGGCGGAAATGCATATGAAATGGACAGGGTGAGTTTTGTAAAATATGAATGTGTATCCTCTGATCCCGAAGAACAGATTAAATATGAAGAAGAGTATCTGCTTAACTGTTATTATACTTTCATAGATGATGAAGGAAATAACGGCGTTACGGATGAAGAGTATATCAAACTTTGTAATGATAATGCCGTGAACCTTGTTACTCTGGAAGAACTTGACCAGATGAGAGCTGATAGAGCTTTGGAACTTGGCTGTACGGCAGAGATCGTATCAGGACAAATACCTGAGTGGGTGGATCTCGATGAAGGATCGGGTGCGGATGATGATACGGATGGCTTGGATGAGACGGAAGGGAACGGACCGGTCGACGGTGAGTAATTAAAAATATAAAAAGGCTGTGTCAGCATTGGACTGATACAGCCTTTAACAATCTTTACAGTTCTTACTTGTTGAAAATGCCGCCGATCTTATCGGTGATACCTGAAAGGAGGCCGCCTGAAAGCTTAGCCTTGATGCCTTCAACGATAGGGTTGATCTGATCATCGGGAAGGTCAACACCTGCAAGACCTTCTACGGTTTTAACGGGATCCTTCTGGAAGTTATCCATAGCAGCGGGATCGTTCTTGATCTTTGTAACGAGTTCGTCGATTTTTGCCTTAATATCCATTTTAATTACCTTCTTTCCTTATTCTATTGTGTGATATATCACAACTACACATATTTTATCACAAGATTTTTTGAATGACAATAGATTTTTATAGATGGAGTATAGTGGGATATAGACTTATAAAAAAACTTGAAAAAAACGGGATGTAAAAGTATAATGTATCTTGAACGGGGGTTAACCCTGATAAAGATCGACAGGAGGAAGGAAGAATGCAGGAAGTTTACGATTTTTTAAAGAAGTGCGGTACATATTATCTGGCAACGGTTGATGGGGATCAGCCGAGAGTACGTCCCTTTGGTACAGTGGACATATTTGAGGGCAAGCTCTATATCCAGACCGGTAAAATTAAGGAGTGCTCCAAGCAGCTCCATAAGAATCCCAAGGCTGAGATCTGTGCTTTTGACGGACCCACAGGTACATGGATCCGTGTATCCGGCAAGCTCATCTCCGATGACCGCCGCGAAGCAAAGAAGCATATGCTTGACAGCTATCCTAACTTAAGGGGTATGTATTCCGAGGATGATGACAACTCAGAGGTACTCTACTTTGAGGATGCAGAAGCCGTATTCTCTTCATTCGGCGGCGCTCCCAGAACCGTGAAATTCTAAAAAAGGAACCAGACCGTCATGATCGCAGTCAGTGTCAGTAATGACATTGGCTGCTTTTTTTGTGCCTTCGGCGGCGTTAAGCATAGCGATACCGAGGCCGGCTTCTATCAGCATGCTGTTATCGTTTTCAGCATCACCGGCGGCGATGGTGTGTTCTATCGGTACGTTCAGATGCCTTGCCAGTTCTTTTACGGCAGTTCCTTTTCCGTATCCCTTGGGTATCAGCTCAAGGTAGTAGGGAGATGAGTACATGGTATCGAGTACATCGCTGTATTTTTCGTTCACGATCTTACGGAAGCGTTCCTGTTTCTCATGATCATGGAGCTCTATGCATATGACCTTGCAGGGAGGCGCATCCAGGTATGAGGCAGGGTCGGGACAGAAGAGCACGGGGGTCGAAACCTTGGAGCGGTAGTCCTGTATCTCCTCGTCGTCTTTGGAGGTCAGGATGTATTCGTCGCTGTAGGTATGGACATATACTCCGTATTCTTCTGCGGTATTGAAGATGTCTTTTACTATAGGAAGTTCCAATCCGACTTTAAAGATGGTCTTTCCGGCGTCGCAGTCGTAGATCTGGCAGCCGTTATATGCGGCGATAAAGCTGTGCGGGAAGGTAAGCCCGTATTTTTTTTGCACTTTTAATGCGCTGTCCAGACCTCGTCCGGTACATATAACGAAAATATTCCCTTTGTCGGTGAAGCTTTTTAACGCTTCGTAAGTCTTAGGTGAAACCTCTTTTTTTGTGGTAAGAAGGGTATCGTCTAGGTCGGAGAAGAAAATGTAAGGACGTTTTTTCTGCGACAATGCCGTAAGATAGCCTTCAAGCCTTAAGCGGTCATTTGGATCAAGATTCCGGTATTCTGTAATAATATTATATTCATGGCTGTCTTTATCGACATAGATATATCCAAGGGTAGACAGTTCGGATGGAGCTTCAGCACTTAAAAGGGCCTGTGAGGATATACCCAGAACTTCACATATGATCATTATTTTGTCCACATTGGGATTAAGGTCTTTTCCTCGCCAATCACTTATGGTGCTTTGTGGGATACCGGTTTTTATGGAAAACTCTTTCTGCGTCATCCCTTTTTGTTTTATCAGATCAAGTATTCTTAAGCCTATTTTCCCCATTTTGAGATCCTTTCCGTAACAGCAATGATGTTTACATTATATTATTTCATGTTTTTTTTGGCAACAATTTTTAAAAACATATGAATATTGACAGAAAGTAAGCAATATGATAAAATACGAATAATCGTACTGCATGTAGATATTATTTTGAAAACCGTGGGTATAATGATTACAATATCTATTCTAAGATGGAAAGGTGAACGAAATGGAAAAAAGGAAAGAGAAGTTTTTGATAGCTTTATATAATGTTGATCGTTCTTATCCTGAATTTGTTGAGGCGGTAGAGTGTTATGCCTCTAAAAAAACTGAAAGGATGGAAAAAGTTCAGAGATTCCTTGAGGAAAACCCTCTTGCCAATTCATCTGATGTTCTGGGATTTATCTCCATGCAGCCAGATTTTATGGAGGATGCCGCATTAGGAGATGCTGTATAAAGAAAAGAAATATAAGTGAGAACCGGTCTTTGGATCGGTTCTTTTTGCAATTAATAAAATTTTTATAATTGCATAATAAAAACATTAGCACTCACCTCTTGACAGTGCTAACAATTAGTGATACAATGCAGTCAGAACAAGGGAAGAGAGGTTGTTCCAACGGGACATCGGAAAGAAAGCCCCGGGAAAGCTCCTTGGTTCCATTGCTCAATAACATATCAACAATAATTGTTTAGAGTAAAGGAGGAATGACCTATGTTGTATCCTAGTATTTTTAACAAAAACTTATTTGATGACCTGATGGATTTTGAATTCCCGACATTCGGTGAGTTCGAAGATGTTGACAAGAAGCTCTACGGAAAGCATGCTGCTCACGTTATGAAGACAGATGTGAAGGAGCATGATGATAAATACGAAGTAGCTATTGACCTGCCCGGCTTCAAGAAGGATGAGATAAAGCTTGAGCTCCAGAATGGTTACTTAACCGTAGCGGCAGCTAAGGGTGTTGACAAGGAAGAGAAGGACAAGAAGGGCAAACTGATTCGCCAGGAGCGTTACTCAGGCTCTATGCAGAGAAGCTTCTTCGTAGGCAAGAATGTAACCGAGGAAGATGTTAAGGCTAAGTTTGAGGACGGTGTCCTTAAGTTGGATATCCCTAAGAAAGAAGCTCCTAAGCTTCCTGAAAAGAAGACCATAATGATCGAAGGATAAAGCTAAACATTTTGTCCATGGGATGACCAAAGCCCGTGCAAGCAGTTTAAGACCTGCCTGCACGGGTCTTTTTTTCTGAAAATTTACGTAAATACTTGACATATATATAAAAAATATGGATAATTAAATTAACTATCGGAAAAGGAGAGGGGACTTTAGATGAGTGACAATAATTCCTACAACGGATACTCGTCAGACTCGGACAAATGTCCGAACTGCGGGGCGATGAAGATATTCAGTGCCTTGGTCTGTCCGGCATGCGGCATGAGTTATTCCGATGCGGCAGCTGTAAAGAAAAAAGAGGCTGAAGCTAAGTCTGCTTCAACTTCATTCGATCTTAATGCTTCATTTGCTAACTATAAAAAGAAGGTAGACGGAGAAGTAGATGCGGCAGAGACCGTAGTGGAAACTGTTGCAGAAGAGACAAAGCGGGCAACTCAGGATCAGGCACCGGTTAACAGCGGACTGTACGGGGAAAGAAAATACAGAGTCAGTGATGACGGAGACGAAACTCCGATAATGGGGATATCGGACAAGCGTCCCGAGGGTGAGCCGGATCAGACGGTGGTACCCACCAGATACGGACTTGATTCCGAGACTGTAAAGAATAAGAGAGAACAGAGCCTGACCAATGAAGCTGCTAAGCAGAAGATGTTCAGCACCACGGTCAGCAACCGTTATGAGCAGTATAAAAATGACAGAGAGGGATCTTACGACAAGCCTTCTTATGCTACACCTTATAACAGGGGCTCGTTTGATTCGGTGCCTGAAGACAAGCCGAGCATACTAAAGAAGATAATCCCTCTGGCGATAGTACTTATCCTGGTCCTTTCTGTCGGATTCCTTACGATGAAATATGTGAACCGTAACAAGAATGATAACGGTGTGGAGTATAACGCGGGAAAGGCTACGAGCACTTATTACACTAACGACTGGTCTGAGCTTAAGATCAAGTTTGACAACAAGATGCAGGACAGTGGCTTGTCCATTATCGGCATATATAATTCCATTTACAAATCCGTATCCGAAAAGATGGGCTATGAGCTTGAGATAAATCTTCTGACGGTCTATAACGGTAATCCTGCCATTATGGTACTCTCATATGCGAAAAGTTCATTCTTCGGCAAGATATTCGGTATAGATGAGGACGAATTCTTGAGCGACGAGGAGCTGAGCAAGTCGATAGCCCAAGGTACAGGCAGCTTTAGAAGAGAAGCGGATATAGTACTTAGCGGTCATACATACAAAGTGGTATCAAGCGAAGTAACAAGCAATGTGGATGGGACGTCCGGCCGTGGATACATGTGCGTAAGAAGGATAGGTAACAGGCTGAATATCGTAATGCTGTACGAGTTCCCCGGTATTTCGTTAACCACCCTGAAGCAATATTTTGAAGATTACAGATAAAGGTTTATACCCGGCGCAGTCTGCGGATTAGACTGCGCCATTTTGTAACTTTAGGGGTTTAAAAACATTTTGATTTTGGTATCATATATATGATGGTATTATAGGCGGGATATTAAATAATCCGAATGATAATGGAGAAGAAATGATTTACAGGATATTAAAGGAAGACGAATACGAGGCAAATAAATATATTCTTCCCAACCCGGGCAGGAAATTCTGGATAGAGTCCGGAAGACAGCTCGAGGTAAAAAAGTGCGGGTTCGTAAACGAAGAGGGTGTGGTAGACCGAAAGGGTACGTATTGCTCGGACACTACGCTCTGGATCCGCCCTGTCATCGAGTACGAAAAGGATGAGCAGAGGGATGTGGTGTTTACCGAGGGGCAGCAGGTGATACTGTACGGCCTCGAATGGACTGCGATCTCCGAGGATGTGCTCGTATGCGACAGGTGTGTGGAGGAGAGTAAATTTGACGATCATGAGATCGAATTTGATAACTCATACTTAAAGTATGCCTTATATCAGTATCTGAAAAGAAGATCGGCCGAGGAGGCTTTTAAACCGCCGAGCAGTGCGGATGATACCGCGGATACGGATATAGAGGTGGATGAGAGCGAGTTTTCGTACAGCTTTCTTTCCAATCTCATATGTATATTCATGGCGGCAGCGGCAGGTATAGTGTGCACCCTTTCCTTCAGCCCCATATCCGTCTCGGTATTTGCACTTGTGGTAGTGGCTTCGGCCGTTATCATGGGCAACTACAATGTACGTAAAATAAAAGAAGGTATCCGTAATACCAAGAAAAAGTACAGAAAGAAGATTGTGGACCAGCAGACCAAGGTAAAAGAGATAAATGTTAAAAAGAGCGACCACGAGCTGAACCTGGAAGGTATAGAGGATGAATCAGTCAAGGCAAAAGCAACGGAGATCAACAATCTCCTAAAAGGCCTTATGAAGACCGGCAACAAGACTGCTTTAGCCAAGGTTAAGTTCTTTTATCTTCCTGAGACCCAGAAGACTCTTGAGATGTATCATAAGCTCGAGGAGAACGGTATAGATACTCCCAACAGCAGGGAGTGCCTGGGGATAATCTCGGAGAATCTCGATAAGACCATAAAGCTTTTAAAGATAGAATACGATAAGGCTGCATCGGATGACCTGCTCGATGCTCAGCTTAGTTCCGGCGTGATCGGGAAGATGCTCGATGATGCCGTATCACAGGAACAGAATAAAATGCAGGTAATGTAACCGGAAAGGAACTTTAGGACAATGCACGGGGATAAGAAAAGCGGCTCAGGCAAGAAAGTGATAGGTACCATAATACTGGTACTTATACTGGCACTGATATTTGTACGTTTTGTGATATTCAACGATACGTATAGGTATAATAAGGTAGCTACTTCGGTGGAAGAGATCAACAACATGATCGATACGGCCATGGGCCAGGGTAAGGGTGAGATATATTTTACATCCGCCATATCTCCCGCGTTTATAAATTTTGATGCCATTCTGGAAAGAAATACAAGGGACGGAAGCTACGTCGGGTGTGAGTTTTATGCGTTTCGTTACGAATATACCGTTGGCCCTACCGGATATGAAGTGCATCTGCACTTAAGCGAGCCGTCACTGTATGCCAATTTTATGGCGGAGAGGCGTGTAAAGAAGATAGCATCCAAGTTTGAAGACTTGGAGGGTGATTACGAAAAGATAAAAGCGGTGCACGACTACCTGGTGCTCCTTAACAGGTATGTGGCTTTTGAGGGAGGAGCATACAGTGCGCTCTGTAAGGGAAGGTCGTCCTGTACGGGATATGCATTTGCATTTTATGCCATCATGCGTGAGCTCGGTATACCCGTCACAATCGAGACAGGAGGAAATCATGCATGGAACAGAGTGCAGTATCAGGGCAAATGGTACAACATAGATGTAACCTGGGACGACAACGGTGTAGATGAGATATCGTATAACTACTTTATGAAATGTGACAGCGACTGGATGGGACACCATCATGGCGGCTCCGATGCGGAAAGTTCGATAAAGCCCTCCGGAAGATCGGCCTATGAATACTACGATATGGTGCCGAATTACAACCTGATCGACGATATCATCCTTATCGCGGTATTTGTGATACCCGTAGGAGCTCTTGCGATATACCTTATAAAAAAGAAGAAAAAAGAAGCTCCCATAGCCGCCGGAAAAGTGATGGAGGTTGGAAGCTGGGCGTTCCTGATGCCTCAGGAAACCGCATTTAGTTTTGATGTTATAAGAAAGGTGAGCACATCCCCTTACAAGCAGGATATATGGGGCTACGAGAACGGCAGGTTCTTCCATCAGATAGACAACGACGCGGAAAACATACACCAGCGCCAGGAAGTTACTCCTGCACAGTTTTTCGACGAGATCGACTTTGTGCTGACCTTGTGCCGCAACAATGCCCGAAACCTCGCAGACGCACTGCAAAGAGCCAAGTATCTCTTGCAGTGCGGCACCTACAAGCCGGGTGTCTATGGGGGTGCTTTCGGGGACGGGGTTAGTGGTCCGTTTTAAACATTATCCATGAAATGTCTCGTCGATAAGAAGAGTAAACATTACCATAAGGAGTGAATCCTCTTCAGATGCAAATTCTATATCATAGGTATCCTTAAAGGAAACGATCTTTTTCTTTACGGTGCCTATGATTTTTTTGTCCTTATCTTTTACGGAAAACTCGGTAAGCATGCTGTTGCCGTCGATCTCGATGCCTTTTGCTTCGTATATCAGCTTGTTGATACCGGCCACACCGTCGTAACGGACATCTCCGGCATCCTCTCCGTTAAATGTGAGGCTGAATACAAGAGGAGAGCCTGTCTCGGTGACCGCTGCACTTGCCACTACACCGGATTCTACGGATATATCAAATACGGGCTTTGAAGATACAAGTTTACGTCTCTCTATATAATACTTCAAAGTATCGCCATCATAGATTTCATACTTTTCCTTAAGGGAAAGAGCTTTCTGGATCATTGTGAGTTTTGCCATTTTCCGACTCCTTTCAAAAAATATGTCGTCGCTTTTCTGTCGTTAATATTATCTTACACCGGTATATAAAAGTCAATATATTAATGTCCCCTCCCCTCTATTATCCCTAAAATAATAGTTGACAAATGAAAAAAAAGGTGTTATTATCACTTTAACGCTTTAAAGCACAACGCTTTAAACCATTAAAGCAATCATATAGAACAAGGAGGCTGCTTTACGGCAGAT
>JAFZQN010000107.1 GCA_017620375.1 Lachnospiraceae bacterium | reverse complement strand
CTTCCCAATATCCCGCTTCTTCCACATCTGCCCTGATACCCTGATTTATGGATATGTCTTTCAGTGTGGATTTGATCGAATTAACGGTAACCACATGTGTGGAGATATTTATAAATGCACCGATAAAAATCATTACCAGTAAAAACGAAAGCATGGCTATAATAATGAATTTTCTTCTTAGTTTTTGTATTTCGTTGGTATTCATAAAAGCCCTCCTTTCGTTTAGATGCTGAGTCTGAAGCTCTCTCCCTTCGCTCCGGTTATTCCTACCTTTGAGCCCACTGATTTAAGCTTTCCCTTAAGATAGGTTATGTAAAGCCATACAGTATCGGCATGGGCGTTTTCTTCGTTACGCCATATATGGCTTAAAAGATATTCTGTTGAAAGTTCCGTATCTTTGTTTGCAAGCAGTACATCCATCAGCTCGTATTCCTTTGCCGTAAGGATGACGGTATTACGTGCCGACAACACAAAATCCTTGGGGTTTAATGTGATATCCTCAAAGGTCAGTTCACTTGCCCCGTATTCTTTAGACCTTCTGGTCATCGAACGTATACGGGCTAAAAGCTCTTTCATGGCAAAGGGCTTAGGCAGGTAATCATCAGCCCCTGCATCAAGACCTGCCACTCTATCATCTATCTCTGTTTTGGCTGTAAGCAGCATGACCGGAGTAAGTATGTGCCTGCTCCTCATCTCCGTAAGGACCTCTAATCCGTCCTTTTTAGGCATCATTATATCAAGCACTACTCCGTCATAGTCCGACTTTAATATGTAATCCATGGCCTCTTCACCGTCAAAAGCACTGTCGACTTCGTAGCCTTCATGATCAAGCAGTGCCGTAACCGCACGATTAAGATCACGGGTATCTTCCGCAAGTAATATCTTCATAGCTATTACCTCATTTAATTCTCTGTGATAAGGTTCTTTATGGCCTGCATGGAAACATCCGTAGAGGCAAGTTCATCAGCACATCTTTTGAGTTCTTTGAATATCAGCTCGGCATCACACGGGAGATTCTTTTTATATCTGATATGATGCTCAAGTGAAGCCCAGGTATCCATCGATATGGTACGCAGCTGCACTTCTATATGATATCCGTCAAGCGAGCGGAGGATCATATGGTAACTGCGGTAACCGTTAGGCTTGGCATTTCTTATATAATCCTTCTCCTGGATAAGTGTATAGTCCGGCATCTGCGCAAGATAATCCCGTATGGTATATACATCATCAAGGAAATCACATACGATTCTGATACCTATAGCATCCTTTATCTCCTGCAGTGCACTTTCCTCAGTTTCGGGGAGCCCGTTACGTCTGCATTTCTCACGCATACTGTCATCGGACTTGATCCTGGCCAGGTAATGTTCTATCGGATCCATTCCTTGTTCGGAAAGTATCTTTTCCCTCAGATCCATGATCCTCTTTTCCATTTCCTTAACTATTTCTTCCATCCGCTCTATGTGGCTTCCGTATATAGTATCTGTAGTTTTTTCCATTTATAATACTTTCCCCTGTTTTATATGCTCTGTTTGTGTATTTTAATATACCCCTATGTCTACTATTGTACACGCTCGGGCGAAAAAAACAAGTGAAATCACAGAAAGTTCAGAATTGGGCATAAAATAAAAGGGCGTCGCAAATCATGCAAACACCCTTTTAAGGAATAAATATACAGCCTGCTATAAGTCCTGCAAGGCACAGGTATGCGAGCAGGTCCCGTTTTGCATATTTAAGGGGCTTCATCTTGGTCCTGCCGTCACCGCCGTGGTAGCAGCGTGCCTCCATGGCCTCGGCCAGTTCACCTGCACGTCTGAATGAAGATACGAAAAGCGGTATCAGTATGGGTACCATGGCTTTTGCCCTCTTTACAGGGCCGCCGCTTTCAAAATCAGCACCTCTGGCCTGCTGTGCCTTCATGATCTTATTGGTCTCTTCAAGCAGGATGGGGATGAACCTGAGTGCTATCGATACCATCATCGCAAGCTCGTGTACAGGTACCTTGAATATCTTTAAGAACCCGAATACACTTTCCATACCGGCTGTCAGCTTGTTGGGAGTGGTGGTATATGTCATAAGTGAAGAGCCAAGTACCAGCATCGTAAGCCTTAAGCCCATAAACAGTGCGGCATATATACCTTCCTTTGTGACAGTGAATATCCACCATTCTCCTATCACTTCACCGGGTGTCATGAGGAGCGTGAATATCATCATGAAAAGCAGCAGGAAAAGCATGGGGCGCATACCCTTTAATACAAATTTAAAAGGAATATGTGCCAAGGCGGTCACACAGATAAGGAAACCGCCTACTAACAGAAAGCCCCAGAAAGATTTAAACAGAAATAAGGATACTACAAATAATATAGTACCCAGGAATTTCGTCCTCGGATCAAGTCTGTGTATGACCGACTCGGTCGGATAGTATTGTCCTATCGTTATGTCTCTAAGCATTTCTGTTTCCTTACTGTATCTGAATATTTACGTTCTATCGATCTAAACTATCGTTATAAGATCAGTTCTGTCCCGCAGCATGAAGAATGGACTCTACCGCCTCGTCCACGGTGAGGCAGGTCCTGTCTACATTTAACCCCGCTTCGGCGAGCCTGCTCATAAGTTCGGTACACTGAGGGATCTCAAGACCCATTTTCCTCAGTTCGTCCGCATGAGAAAATACATTACGCGGTTCATCGTCAAACTTTATCTCGCCGTCATCTATCACTATGATCCTTTCGGCGAATTCGGCTACATCCTCCATACTGTGTGAAACGAGGATGACTGTTATACCTTTCTCGTCCTTGATGCTTTTCAGAAGCGAAAGGATCTCTGTCCTGCCTGCGGGGTCAAGTCCTGCCGTAGGCTCGTCAAGTATGAGTATCTCGGGACTCATGGCAAGTACTCCGGCTATAGCCACTCTTCTTTTCTGGCCGCCGGATAACTCAAACGGTGAGGCGTCTATCAGATCGTCTGAAAATCCTACTGACCTTAATGCTCCGTATGCTGCCACCTCAGCCTCCAACTGGGATAAGCCTATGTTTTTCGGTCCGAATAAGACGTCCTTTATAACAGTGGCTTCAAACAGCTGATGTTCGGGATACTGGAATACCAGTCCGACTTTACGTCTCAGTTCTGTCATTTTGAAGTCTTTGTCGTATATATCCTGTCCGTTATAATATACATTGCCTGAGTCCGCCTTTATCAGTCCGTTCATGTGCTGTATCAGCGTGGATTTTCCGGAACCGGTATGTCCGATGAGTCCTATGAACTCACCGTCCGGTATGGAAAGGCTGATGTTTTTCAGGGCTTTGGACTCGAATGCGGTACCTTTGCCGTAGTAATAGTTTATTTTATCAAGTATGAGAGACATTTTTATCTCCGTTTCTTATTAACAAAATATCCGTGGAGTTTCATTTTATGCACTGCATGAATTCATCGATGGTAAGGATGCAGTCGGGGAGGGGGAGTCCGTTCTGCCTTAGGCGGTAGGCTATCTCAGTGACCTGTGGGACATCGAGTTTGTATTCCTTTAAGAGCTCCACTTCCTTAAATATCTCACGAGGGGTACCGGCCATCTTTACATTACCTTCACTCATGACATAGACCTTATCGGCTCCAACCACCTCGTTCATATAATGAGTGATAAGGATTATGGTGATACCTTCCTTTTTATTGAGCTCCGTGATGGTCTCTATGACCTCGCGTCTGCCCTTGGGGTCCAGCATAGCTGTAGGTTCATCAAGGACTATGCATTCGGGCTTCATAGCAAGTATACCGGCTATGGCCACACGCTGCTTCTGGCCTCCCGAAAGGTTATTGGGTGACTTTTCACGGTAAGCGGTCATGCCTACTTTTTCCAAGGCAAATGCCACGCGCTCCCATATCTCTTTTGTGGGAACACCGATATTCTCAGGTCCGAACCCAACGTCTTCTTCTACCAGACCTGCTATGATCTGGTTATCGGGGTTCTGGAATACCATACCTGTCTTCTGACGGATCTTTAAGAGGTTTTCCTCCTCTTTTGTGTTCATCTCGCT
>JAFZQN010000106.1 GCA_017620375.1 Lachnospiraceae bacterium | reverse complement strand
TCATACAAGTAACGAAACGCAATATCGATTATTTTTTCATCCGTTTTCTTTAGGGTCAGTGCTGCCTGATACAGTCTGCGGTTTCTGATATACTCGCCCACTCCGTAACCGGTCATCAGCGAAAAACCTTTCTGAAAAAAGAATGAAGACATATACACCTGCTCGGCAACATCCAGCGCTGTAATGTCGTCTTCCAGATGCTCTTCCATATAATCAATAGCCTTCCTAATGCAAGTAATCCACTCCATATGTCGCACTCCTTCTCTTTGATAAGTCTATTCTATACAAAGTTACAGAAATAATCCTGTCATTTTATGTTCCTTTTTGTCAGCTAGGTCAGAGAACTGCAGACTCCTCTCGAATCATGTCTAATTTTCCTCCAATGCTTTTTTCTCTCGGCTTATTAATTCCGGCTCTCCGTTCACTATCCTGTCCTCAACTATCCGTCTTATTTTAGCACACCATTCTTCTGTTTTAGGAATGTCCGAGGTTAGCTTATCTAGCACTAAATCCGCTTCTGCTAAAGCTGCCTCATACTGCTCTTTATTGATATCTCCGGATGCTAAGGCTCCGTCAAGCTCATCACGATCGTCAACCTTAACATCCCCTTCGGGAGTAAATATAACATCAAGATATTTATCAATAAAAACCGCCACGCCGTCTTCATCATATTCTATTCCGTCAATTATATCCACATACCATATTGAAGGCTGATATTTCGGGTTAGAAGTAACGGGATAGTTCTTTCTTTCACTGTCATGAGTTCCGTCAGGAAAGTACTTTACAGTGATCACATGTCCGCAACCATCCGGTACCAGCTGCATCCATGTCATACCTGCACCGGTTACCTGGATCCTCCCTGCTTTAGGTGTCTGCCAGTAGTTTGCTTCTCCATCGGTAAATCTGATAAGGCACACCATTCCGTGAAAAAAATCATCATCAACTCTTATCTGATAATACGGATAAAACATAAATCCCCAGCCATCGCGGTTTAAGCGTTTTCTTTTCATGATAGACCTCGCAATTTTATTTCCTCTATAACTGTTTTCAACCCTATTCTTCTCTCATATTTGTGACATTTGATCAGCTTAATTTGTACTGCATAATTTTCCTCCAACACACATTGATTATTTCTCTATGTTTTGCCACGTGCCGCTCAGTATTCAACCTTCAAAAGCGTAAGCCCATGCGCAGGTGCCGTGGGCCCGGCAAGAGCACGGTCACATCCGGATAAGACTCCTTCCATTTCTTCTGACTTTCTTTTGCCTTCTCCTATCTCAAGCAGCGTCCCTGTTAATATTCTTACCATATTCGGTAAGAACCCGTTCCCTTTAAAAGCCATTTTGATCCCGGGGAACTCTGTCTCACCGGCTTTAATCACATCCTCTGTGATAGTAATACTTTCTATCGTCCTGACCGTTGATTTCTTATAGTGTCTGTTCCCTAAGAAGCTCTTATAATCATGCTCACCGATAAGGTACTCTGCAGCTTTCCTCATACTTGTAACATCAAGCTGCTCGGCATGCCAAAGTACATACTGGCGCCCGAACACAGGTCTGATATCTCCTGTCACTATACGGTAAACGTAAGTCTTACTTTTCGCATTCAGCCTTGCATGAAACCTTGCATCCGTCAACCGGCAGTCCGTAACTATGATGTCCTTCGGAAGAAACACATTCATCTTTTCCATCACTTTAGCGGGACCGATATCGGTATCCACCTGAAAACTAGCCACCTGTCCGAGTGCATGCACACCGGCATCGGTACGGCCCGAGCCCTGTATTTCTACCTTCTGCTCAAACAGTTTCGTAAGCAACTCTTCAATCTTACCCTGTATTGTATTATCAGTATTACCCTGTTTCTGCCAGCCGTCATACCTGCTCCCGTCATATTGCAAAGTAATGCGAAAATGTTTCATAGAACGTCTCCCTGCCCTTCTTTTACTATTGTTATGATAGCATATCAGGTCTAAAATGTCTATTTTGTCCTTTACGCTTTTGTTAAACCCTTCGCCGGCTTTGGCAAAGGGACGGCCCGTGGTTGAGTTTGAACCACAGAACCGTCCCTCTGTTTTTTGTAATCCCCGTCTATTATTTAGTTTTTACTACCCTCGGATCGATGGAGTAGACTTTATCAAATTCAAGCTCTGCAAAAGGTCCGGGTATTACATCCTCACCCTGTCTTTCATTTCCAAGGATATCAAGCTTAACTCTGGGATCTCCCGCTACTTTCTTTAACTCCTTGGGATCTGTTACGTACCTGTCGGGAGCGGCAGGACCGAATCTGAACGGCATCATGGCACTCTTCTTTATCTTTAAGGTAAGCTTCTCTGTATCTACTTCAAAGTCAAACCAGCCCTCGCAGCCTGTCATATCAAAACCGTAGAATTCACGCCACGACTTAAGGTCCAGACATACCTCAGGTGCAGGATACATGATCCTTAAATCTCCGCCCTTTGACTGCTTAACATACGCGTTACCTTCAGCTGCATTATCCTTAGTCGGGAAGCAGATACCTCCTACTCCGCAGTCATAGATGACGTTATTGATCATCTTTGCATCACGTGATGTGCCGCCACGGTCCCCCGGTGATAATCTGAAAGGCACAGGCTTAGCATAGTAAGCATATGCACGGCACTTTCCGATGAAGTTATTGACTACCTGAAGCCTGTCGGTACCCTCGCCGTATACCGCATATCCGTTAATGGTATCATCTTCTACCAGCTTATACCATCCCGACGAACCGGGCTCAAACTTGATCTTTTTAGGATCAAACCTGCCTTCTACATTCCAGAAGATATTGTTGTCTATGAGATTTATGCCCTCTCTGGTACACTCGATAAATATAGCTTCACGCTGCTCGATACCGTCTAAGAAAAGGTTCTGAGTGATACGGTTATTGATGTTTCCGCAGTCGAGCCACAGATGGTCGGCACGGTAAGTGGTCTTAAAGATGTTTCTGCGGATCATACCGTCCACGCTGTTATGCAGCTTGATGGCTCCTGCTTCCCAGGATAGCTCCATCTTCTGCCAGCCTGTGCCTTCGATCACGTTGTCCTCGATCAGCATATGCGTAGCAAAAAGTCCTGCTATACCGCATACACCGGCGTCCTTTATATGACATCTCCTGATCACACTGTGACCTACTGTCTGGTTCGGATCAAAATCATGATGCCAGCATTCGTTTCCTATATCTATACCGACTGCATTTGCCCAATCCACCGTACAATCCTCGATCACCCAGTGGTGCCCGCGGAATGCGGATATGGAGCCTCTCTGCGGTACGGGTGCTCCCATAGCGGCATGTGCACATACAAGTCCCTTTACCTTTATGTATGAAAGGAACGGTGTCTTAGGTGCAAAGCATTGCTCTCGTACCGTTATCTCTATATCGTGATCTGCCGGATCGGCGTCTCCGGGTAGTCTAAAATGTACTGTCTGTCCGTTTGCCTCTACCCAGTAAGTACCCTCAGCGGTACTCAGCTGATTATATAATGCTACCTGCTTTAAGGGTTTTCCGTCACAGAAGATCATGCCGCGTCTGTTAAGATAAGGCGTCATATCGGTCTTGTCATACTCTATAAACAGCCTGTCGTGCAGGATATTTACCGCACAAAACGGATTGTAACCGCGGAACATATCGGGATCCAGATGATGGCACCATACCTTCGGAGTGACTGTCACGGAAGGTGCTCCGTATCCCCAGAGTCTCCAGCCTTCGCTCTTTTCAAAATCATGTATCTCTTCGGAAGCTTTGATGATAACCGTACCTGGCTCTTTTGCCTCGTAGCATATCATACTCTCGGGACCGTCTCCGCCTTTCTTGGGCGATACGCACTCACGATATGTACCCGGAGCTATAAGTATATGTGTACCGGGCTCAGCTACATCTGCTGCCGCCTGTATGGTCTTAAACGGTGCATTTATGCTTCCGTCATTGTCATCCGATGCTGCCGGATCATCACACGCTACATAAAGTGTACGAACGTAGTTTACTTCTTTTTCCCAAAACCCGAATTCTTTTCCGTCTGCTAATTTGTTTTCCTGCATTTTCCCCATCCTTTCTCCGTATATCCCCAATATATTAATAACCTAAAAAGTTCTTAAGTTCCTTGTTTGGAAGAAGCTCCTTTTTCCCCAGTCCGAAGCTCGTCCCCGGAACGATGCTCAGATAATTATCCAAGAATTCCTCATATGTTTTTGCCTTGAAACAGTCGGGTGTGATAAAGAACGTCCTGCTGCCGCCCGTTACTCTGTCTCCGGCCTGTACGTCTACCTTATAGTCACCTGACTTCAGCTTATAAAATATATAATGTTCCAAATACCATCCGTGTATCTCGATAGATTTGAACGGAACCTTATACTCAGATACTACGGGATTTTCACTGAGCGCAATATCCTGATACTCGTATTCCACGTTTTCTATAAAGCGTTCCGCAGATTCGCATTCGCATATATACTCTTTTGAATCTCCTTTATACTTTTCTACAAACTCCCAATCACCGTCAATCTGTTTTATGGCATAGCTGCGGGCCTTCTTAAGCATTTTCTTATCAAACCAGTGATAATCCTTCTTGACCTTTCCGTATGCCTTTTCCAGGTATACTTCTATATCATGGCCAAACTTAAATTTCTCTTCGGGATTGGATCTTTTAACGGTATCTTCAGCATATTCGCATAGGAACTTTATAAACTCCTCAGTGCTGTTTCCTTTCTTACATTCGGTGACCATGTCATAACCGTCATATGTCTTACTTTTCTGTCCGAACACATACTGTCCGTGCAGCGGCACTATATCCCACGGTGTGTTCTTCATCATCTGTGCCATTGAAGCCCAGGGATATTTCTTACGGAGCTTTTCAAGTGCCTTCTCATAATATGCAAAAATATCCTTGCCGTATTTGAATTTATTCTCGTCAAGCGAAGGATTTTTATTCAGCTCCTCTTCACGTATCCGCTCTTTTTTTCTCTCCTGTTCTATCTCAAAGAAGTAATCCGAGCTTAAAGGAGTCCAGGCCCATACCTTTTCGGATGTATACTGACCCAGCGCCGGTGCATATATAAATGTCCCTTCGTTTTTCTCACGAAACTTATTCCACCTTCCGGAAGCCACTCTTCCGTTAAGCAGTATGATAAGACAGTATTGATCTTCTTCCGGGCAGTCCCCGTCCCTGGTAGACTTAAACCCGCTAAACTTTTTTGACGGTCTTCCTTCTTTTTTAGACTCCAGATTTATATTGCCCATGTCCGGATCCTCGAGTTTACAGGTAAGGTCATAACCATCCAGCAAATGCCATCTTAATACATCTGTAACCTCCACCACATCCGCTGTTCCCCTGATAAACTTACCTTTAGCAATTTTCTTGTGGTAATCATTGGGATACCAGCTTCCACCGGTGAATCTGCCATCCTTCAGTTCAAGGAGGCAGTACTGCCCGTATTCCGGCATATTTTTGTCGGCAACATCGTGAAAGTCGTTAAAAGTCAGACTAAGAGTCTTATAATCACAGGAAAACATATTATTTCCTTTCTTACCAACACATTTATTGTGTGAAAGTACCGTATACCTTTACTGCTTCGTCTATGGTCATGCCTTTGTTGTTAATATAGTGTGCCCAGACATCACATATCCTTTGCTCGCCTTCAAGATAGTTCTCCGTTACCTTTTCCATGGTGACAGTTGTATTTTCAAAGTGCTCTATCTGCCTTTGGTAGGAGTTCCGGCTTGAAACACGGGAATATATAACAACAAAGATCAATATGGCGGATATAATGAGTATATTTACAAAGATAATGAGTATTTTTTCATGTTTTAAGTCCCCATAATAATCTCTTTGGTATTTGGTAATAATAATTCATAATACATTATAGCATAATTCAGTTCCTATATCCAATTAAAATCTCCGCCGGTGATGGCCAGGCTCAGAAGTGTGTCATATTCTTCTACTTCTTCACCTTCCAATACCTTGAGCAGTGTCGCACTTTCCATAGTATCGGGCATTTCATCGTCGGGTCCCAGTTCCATATCGGGTTCTTCTCCGCAATATGGGCATACCATGCTCGGTACTATTTTTAAGTCAAGGAATCGGTTGCCACATTCCTTGCACTCGTAAAAGCCGCATCTGTCTGTTCCGTCGGGTACATAATACATAATAAGTCTCCTTTGTCCTCATAATGCTTTTTAATTCTTTCTAATAATATAAATATATCTTGCCATTTCCTTGCTAAAAAGGTCAAAGGATTGAACTGCACAGTCTGTCTGTATCATTAACAGATCAAACCATTCCTTTAAACCTTCTTCCTCGAAACTTTTTTGATATACCAATGCTGTTTCTCTTTTCTTTTTCAGCATTTCATAGGTTTCTTTAGTTATATCTTCTACTTCATATGGGATCTTATTCTCCTGTAATGCTTTTGCCAGGACTGTTGTTCGGGGACCTTCTGTTTTAGGCATTACATCGCCTTCCTGATAGCATATGAATACAACTCCATCCTTCTTTAACCAACGGATAGCCTGTTGTATAAATTCTCCCATATCAGGTGCAAAATATATGGTATCCATAGATGTTATTACATCAAATTGCTCCGCAGGGTAGTCGATCTCGCCAATGATGCCCTGCTTAAAATCAGCGTTTGCCGGGAATAGCTTTTTTGCTGTATTTATGGCGTTTTCAGAATAATCAAAGCCATGTATGTATACATCGGTTCTTTTCTGCAAGTAACCGAGCATTTTTCCGTTTCCGCAGCCAACGTCAAGGATATGGACATCGTTTCCTTTCGGGATGAGATCGATGATCCGGTTTATCTGTTTTATATCACTGAATCCATCCTGGGAAAAATCTTCACCATATGCATCCCTGCAGAAGTTCTTAAATACGGATGATCTTTCTGCCATCTCATAAAAACGCTCGTATTCATTATAAAACAATAAGTTTTCATTGTTCATAATATCTAAACTCCATATATCGCTACTCAAAGTCCGGCTGAGATCAGGGCATATCCACCTCCAAAGGTGAACAGCCCGATCTTGGCAAATGTTAAAAATATAGTAAATATCATTGTATTTCCTCAGAGGTATTCATGGTGTTCATTCCTTTCAAGACAATCCGGCAGCAGTAATATCTTTTACCACCTCTCCGGCAATGATCAGTCCTGCAACAGACGGGACAAAAGCTACACTTCCGGGAATCTCTTTTCTTTCAGTACAGTTATGTTCAAGTGGTCTTATCGGTTTTTCTTCAGAATAAACAACCTTAAGTTTTTTGACTCCTCTTTTTTTCAGTTCATGCCTCATCACCTTTGCTAACGGACACATCTTTGTCTTATATATATCAGCAACACGAAAGGCGCTTGCATCCAGTTTGTTTCCAGCCCCCATAGAGCTGATGATCGGCACTCCCTTTTCCTGACATTTCATAACCAATGCGATTTTTGCAGTTACCGTATCAACAGCATCTACGACATAATCATATTCATCAAAGGGAAATTCATCAGCATTTTCCGGCAGAAAGAAGCATTTATGTATATTTACGGTAACGTCCGGATTGATATCCACCATTCTCTCTTTCATTACGTCAACCTTATACTGCCCAACACTCTTTCGCGTCGCTATTATCTGTCTATTGATATTAGTTAAGCATACTTTGTCATCATCAATAAGATCAAACTGACCTACTCCGCTTCTTACAAGTGCCTCACAAACATATCCTCCTACGCCACCTATACCAAAAACAGCAACCCTTGAATTTTTCAATTTATCCATTGCTTCCACGCCAAGAAGCAGCTGTGTTCTCGAAAACTGATTCAACATATATTCTCCCTCTAAGCACTACTTTTATTGCCCATCAAGGGATGGAGTTTGAGGTTCATTTTATGGCCCTATAACCCCGTCCCAATGTCATTTAATTAACGAAACCGACCTGTACCCCCTAGGTCAAATTCAATAAATATTCATATAAAACAGAGGCTAACGCCTCTGTTTTTCGTGTTTTTTCGAAAAAATTTTTTCAAAATTTTTT
>JAFZQN010000105.1 GCA_017620375.1 Lachnospiraceae bacterium | reverse complement strand
GGGGTTTTGGTAAAAGTGTTAAAAAAGTTTTTTAAAAAAACGAAATGTTTGTGCACACTTATTTTAAAAACCTGTTATAATACATACTTGTAAACCCCAATACATTTATAGTTTTTGCTACACCCCAATATAAAGCGCACTTGGCGCTTTTAGCAAAAATACCTTCTCCGAAAAAAGGACGATCCCCCCAGATCGTCCTTTTTGAATGCTGAAAAAAGACTATGCACGGCTAAATCTGTTATAAAGGCATCTCGCAAGCTTGCTTGCAGAGATGCCTTTTAAAAGATAGAGCCGTGCATAGTCTTTTACAAAAAAGTACATTGTATTTATCCATCCACAGGTCTACAATATTTCCCAGATTGAAAAAGAAACGGTGATAAGATGATATCTAAAATATTTAAAGGATATAGTTCGGAAAACTTTAAAAATGTTATAAATATGGCCTGGCCGGCCATAATAGAATCCTTCTTTGTGGCATTTGCGGGACTGGTGGATTCGTTTATGGTGAGCAGGCTCGGTTCGTATGCGGTAGCTGCGGTAGGACTTACCACCCAGCCCAAATTCGTCGGACTGGCCATGTTTTTTGCCATAAATGTATCGATATCGGCACTTGTGGCCCGCAGGTACGGCGAAAAGGACAGGAAGGATGCCAATAGGGTATTTGTCACTGCGATGAGGTTCGTGATCATAGCGAGCATCATATTGAGTGTGATATTTGTGGTGGGAGCGGATCCTATCATAGAGCTCTGCGGCTCCACCGAGGACGGGGAAAAAGAGATAGCCACACATGAGGCGGCTGTAGCTTACTTCCGTATAATCATGGGCGGTATGATATTTAACTGTGTGCAGATGGCGATAAATTCCGCGCAGCGCGGTTCAGGCAATACAAAGATCACCATGAGGACCAATGTTACTTCCAATGCCGTAAACATAGTACTGAACTATCTGCTGATAGAGGGACACTGCGGATTCCCCGCATGGGGTATCAAGGGTGCGGCGCTCGCCACAGTGCTCGGTACCGTAGTATCGTCGGTCATGAGTATCATATCCGTATCCGGTACCAAAACATTTATCAGTATTCCGTATATCGTGGCAGAAAAGATAAAGTCCTCATGGGCATCGTTTAAAAGCCTGGTCAAAATAGGATACGGTATATTCTTTGAGCAGATACTTATGAGGGTGGGCTTTATGGCAACTGCGGTCATGGCGGCCAAGAAGGGTATGGATGCCATGGCGGCTCATCAGGTGGGTATGAACCTGATGGGACTTACCTTCAGCTTCGGTGACGGACTTCAGGCAGCAGCGGTAGCCCTTATAGGAAGGTCACTCGGTGAAGGAAAGCCGGAACTGGCCAAGGACTACGGCAGGACCTGCAAGGCTCTGGGTATCATGATAGCCAGCAACCTGATAGTGATATATTTCTTCGGAGCCCGTCCGCTCATGTCGATGTTCTTTGAGGAAGAACATATCGTAGAGATAGGCGTATCCATAATGAGAGTCATCCTGTTTGTAGTACTGTTCCAGATCATACAGGTTATATATATGGGGTGCCTTAGAGGTGCGGGAGATACTCTGTATACCGCATTTGCAGCCACGATGTCCGTTACCGTCATGAGAACGCTTGTATCCTGGCTGGGAGGCTTTGTATTCGATCTCGGTATAGTGGGCATATGGCTGGGAGTACTTGCCGACCAGGTTTCCAGGTTTGCATTTGCGAGCATCAGATACAAGATGGGCAAATGGGTAAAGATTAAGATCTAAATGTAGTAAATAGATTTTTTAGTAAAAGTGTCTTAAAAGTTTTATAAAAAAAATAAATGTTTGTGCACACTTATATTAAAAACCTGTTATAATACATACTTGTAAACCCCAATACATTTATAGTTTTTGCTACACCCCAATATAAAGCGCACTTGGCGCTTTTAGCAAAAATACCTTCTCCGAAAAAAGAACGATCCCCCCAGATCGTTCTTTTTGTTTTCTAAACTTTTAATTTATAAAAAAAGGTGTCCCGAAGGACACCAAAATTATTAAAGTATATTAGGGTCAATGCCTACCATGATGTCTACGATCATATCGTTAGGGTCATCGGGGTCGTTGAAAGCAATGTTATAGCCGTTGGTAAGAGGCTTAAGGTTATGTACCTGTACATATTTATACAGCTCTTTGATACTGTCTTCCAGCTTGCCGTCCTTAGCTTCATGGTGTACCTGAAGGGCATTGGTGAGTAAGAAAACGGGCTTAAATCTGTATTCTGTAAGCTGCTTAACCACTATCTCATGGGAAACATCCTTATCAAGAGGGATGAGTACTTCCATATCCATAACGGGACCTTCGGCAGTCTGCTCTATACCGTAAGTGGTAGTAACTGCGGGATGTACAGGCTTAGCGTTAAACTCCTTTATAAGGTTTTCCATTTCCTTTCTCTTGTCATTAAGAGTAGCCTGAGTAACCTTTCCTCTGAATGCAAGAACATTTTTCATCTGAAATGTAAGACCGGTTTTGATTTCCATTTATATATCCTCCTCTAAGACGCCTGTTAACTGACCTCAAATCCGAATCCTGGGCCGTTAACAGCATGGTTTATTATCTCATTTTTACGGGGAGATGTCAAGGGTAACTATAAATCAGAGTGTACCTTATTGCAAACAAATATCGAAGTTTTAGTTGAAAAAGGGTTGTCATATTTCTTAAGCCGTCCTCGCCGTTTCGGTAAGAGTCTGTTTTTATCGACATCCGGATTTGATGCAAAACAGATCACAAAAGGTGAACTATATGCACCGGAAACTGTTCTTACAGACCTCTCATCTGTCAATCAGTGCCGGTATTAACACATCCTTGTTCTGCCCATTTATAATGCAGCTAAATCTATACTGCGGTTGAAGATATCCTTTGGAGTCAGGCTCGTATTCTAAAACACAGCCTGTGATATTGATATTTAACCGTTCATCATTAGATAATCCCTTTGCTATGTTTTCTCCTTTCAACCGGAATCTGCCGTTAACTATCTGCATAAAAGCTTCTTTCTCTGAAATAATGGGATATTTTCCGACATATGTACATTTATATACACTGTTATCATAACTCCGAAGCGTATTACTAACGATAGTACATATATAGCTTCCATACAGATATCCGTTATCATATTGGACAAAATCATACATATAAGCATATTTTTCGTGTCCCATATTTTTAAATACATAACCGTCGGGGATTATTTCTCCGTATCCGGCCAATGCTTCTTTTATGGAGCAGTCATCAGGATTTTCTATTTTCATCTCTTCCTTTAATTTATTCCATAAAGCACCAAAGGTTATGTTGCACCGGTATAATCCGCCTCTGTATTGGGAATTACAGGAATTTATATGGAGGCCTGCCGGTTCGCCGGAACCTTTTGGAGAATAGCAGACATACACATGATCTTCAAATATTTCTTTTATTTTTTCATGTCCCGTCCATTCCAGGACATTCATCTTTTTTTCACACAGCTCGAGGGCTTCATTCAGCGATAATACCTCTGTTTTATAAAGCGGACAGAGTTGTTTTGTGTCTGAAAGCTTGTAATCCGAAGTCACGTTAAATTCATCGGGATCATAACCATAATAAAAGCTGTTCTTATTATTTCCAAACTGCTTAGTATTATATATCAACAGCATCCCTGCATAGCCTAACATTATCACAAAAAGGGGAATCTGTAATAGTATTATCCTGCTTACTTTAAGGTCGGGCTTTTTCCTAAACAGGGCAACAATATAAGAAACAAAACCATAGCAACCATATCCTACCAGTGCTCCCAAAGTATTTCCGAGAAGGTCATCCATCTCAAATACTCCGGTCTTTAAAAGCAGCTGAACACATTCGACAGTGAAAGAGAACAGGAGAGCCAACAGACCGATGCGCAGCATATTTCTCAACGGCTTCACCCGGACCGGCAGCAAAAATCCGAACGGAACAAACAGGCAGTAGTTTAAAACTATATTCCGCCAATCTGTAAATGACCATGTATGCCAAGCTTCTTTATAAGAGCTGAAGAGCGGACGGATTTTTCTGACGTTTATACTTCCTCTTCCTGAGAAAACAGCCACAAGGACAGATGCCAGATAACAGCAGACCATAGTTACCCATATAAATGTGGAAACAGTTATTACTTTTTTCCGTTTAAAGATAGTCCTGTATAACAACAGGTAACCTACGCTATACAGGACTGAAAATACAATAATTATACATAAGCTGATCTTTATACAGCTTTTAGCGAGCAGGACAAGATTATCAAATCGCATTTATACTCCTTAACTCATGTATCATATGCTCAGACATCGTTATAATTATGACATATATATCCCCATCCTGTAACATATGGAGATTCATATGCTTCAAACTTAAAATAGTACAGATTTCCCTGATTTAGTCCATTAAATGCCAATCCATATATATTTTCAGGATTACCTGTCCAGGTATAAACAGGATAAGTATCGTTTGCTTTGTAAAGTTTTATCCTTATCTGTTCACCTTCTGAATCAAAAGAGGTTGCTCTCATATATAAAGAACCGCTTGCACTTGGCGTAAAATAATAATTGGAATATGTATAATACTGCATTCCGTCAAAAAAGAATTCATAAGGACCTGCTACAGATATATTCCAATATCCCGTGGGAAGAGTATCATATCTTGTGTTTAACAAGGGATCAACCATAATTTTAACACTGCTGACATAATTGTCAATAGCCTCAGCCTGATCAGCAGTAAGTTCTTCGACATATACTCTGTTTTCGTCGGACCCTTGCTCGGCCTTAACACCAATCGATCCGGTAAAAACTACCATAACAATAACCATGATTGCTAAAATTCTTTTTGCCATTGTTCAATTTCTCCTCATACTTATTTGTTTAGTACATATATTTATAGGCTTTTATGAATTTGACTTAATCTGTACATTGGAATCACCTCCCATTATCGAAAAAATGAAAAGACTCTTATAAAAACAAGTAAAGGGTGATTTTTGACATTGTTTATGTATTATAATAGTTTTCCATTGAGTTGGCATAAACTTCGTATTTTTTGTAGCTGTGGTTTCTTTCACGTTCTTATTTTTTGGTTGCCGTAACCGTAAAGCTGTATTTGACGGACGGTTTTGTAATGCATTTAACTGTTATTTTTGCAGTACCGGGGGCAATGGCAGTAAGTTCACCGGAAGCAGATACGGATACTATCTCCGGATGATCCGATTTGTAAATAAATATTCCGGATTTCATACTATCGGTGGATATTTTCCCTTTTACAGTGCCTGTGTATTCCTGTTCATCAGTTATAGCCCATGTTTTGCATTTGCCATACAGGGATATCTGTTTTTTCTCACCTACATTTAACGTATCTATGGAGGATGTAAGTTTTATTTTTTTTAGTCCCTGAGCGTTTACCGCCTTTCCTTTAATACTTACAGTCGCATAATATCCGTTCATATCACCGGGCTGAACGTTGTTTTTAAGGTAGGAGGGCATGTTAACAGATACCTTCCCGTCTTCCTTATAAAAACTGCCGCCACTCATATAGTTTACTTTACTTGGGATTATGACTTTTTTAAGTAGAGGACATCCAACAAATGAACCCTGGTCATCCATAGTGGTTAGGTTATCCGGTAAAGATACTTCTGTCAGACTGTCAAGAAAATAAAAGCTTGACCTGATTCTTTTTAGTCTGCTATCAAAATATATATTTTTTAACTTGGGACACTCATAAAAACAATAACCTATACTGTTTGTTATGCCTTGAAGGTATACAGTTTCAAGGTTGTCGACATTATTGAATATCCCTCCGATTGTCTTGACTTTAGATTTTTTGCGGAATTTGACTTCCTTTAGGGTTTTATTGTGTCGAAATGGATCCTCGCCAGATATCATGGTTACACTTTTTGGTACAGTGTAAGAGGTCATTTTTACACTTGGAGGAACGACATAGAGAGTCTTCATATCTTTACTGTACAGGATTCCTTTATAGCTTTTAAATACTTGATTATCCTCTGGTACTCTAATTTCTTCCAATTCATCAATACCATAAAAAACAGAAAGATTAACTTTTCCCTGAGCAAACAGATCACCAAAATTCTTGCCCACGGTTATGCTTTTTACAGGTGACAAGCGAGGGAGACCGTATATCCCTTCTACTATGTAACCATCTATTTCATTTGGAATTACTAAGTTTTCTTCATTTCCAAAATATCCAACGATACCGATATGATCTTTGTTAATATTATACACAAGAAAATCACCGAAACGATAAGCGCTGTCAGCGGCACAAACTGTTTTTATGTCAAAACCATCAGGTTCCGGTGGGCTGGCTAAAGTGTTTTTATAACCTGATAGGAAAAAGAATACGGCGATTATGGATAAGCATACGGATAATTTGATTTTATTCATAAAAACATGTCACCTCGCTTTCAGTTGCTGGAAAATGCGGAAACAGGAGTGCTGAATATGGAATACTTACCATTTGCCTGACTCTTTTGGACTCTATAGACTGAAATGTATAAAGTGTTGTTGATTAATTGAGGCGATTCAATTTCTGCATTTGAATTTGCGGCCAGGACGTTTACATTGTTTATGTATCCAAACAAGGAAGCATTATATACCCATGTGCAATTATAATCATATGTGGAGTTAATGCTCCCAGTCACGTATGCTACTTTAGGGACTTCGTTGTTCTTCCCGCCATTAATAAACATTGTGAGATTATCATTCAATTCCAAGCCTTGGAAAGAATTGTTAGGAAGAAAAGCATCCTGAGACAATTGCTGCAAACCTCCCAAAAAGTTATTCTTAACAGCGTTGCTATTGCAAGATAATATTTTTGTGGATTCTTGTTCCAAATTGTTAAATATTGCATTAATGCCTGTTGATCCAGTCATGTTATATATACTATATTGAATGTTATTGGTATTTGCCGTTTTCATCCATATGATCAACTTAGTTTTATCGGATGAGAGCGCGGCATCCACTCTTTTTACAGTTCCGTAAGAGGTATGGTTTTTGTTGGCATAATTAATACTTGTAAGGCTTGGAATATCTGTGTAATTAACAGTTGAACCTGCGACATAGGTTAATCTACCTATATTTAAGGACCAATATGAATCACCTACAGATGTATTGTAGTTACAAGCAATAATAAATCGGGGCTGGCCACTTAGTGTATGATCGATTAAATCTAAGGTTTGACTATGTCCAAAATTTGTTAAGGTCATCATGTCCTGCGCGGTTGCAACATTTCCTGAGATAAGACATCTGGTTAGTTGCATATTGGGAGAAGGATTATTGTCTGTATCGGGTTTACGCTGAAGAACATATATATTATCCCCATCAATATATGTTTTTTGAAATGCTGTGGATAATAAGTTACAGTTAGTACCGTTTTGTAATTTGTATTGAAGTGTCACAGTAACATTTATATTATTCAAAGCATTTGCTTCTATCTCTGCTACAGAAGGACCGATCGCTTCAGGATGCTCTTCTAAATACTTCATGTAATCTTCGACAGTATCAAAGTCATCCTTATCCAATCGAACTATATTATTTTCGGATAAAGAACCTTCTCCGTCAAAGGCACTTACTGGTTTGACAGAGGAAATGGTAATCATAATTAAAGCAGAGATTACGATGGTGACCGTCTTTGAAATGATATTGGTTGACATAAAAATACCTCCTCTAAATAGAAATTCTGTTTGTTACATATAGAACATATCACAGATATAATTGAATGTCAACAATATTTTTTTTACATAGGTATTGCTTTTTTTTTTTATCTGTGTTATATAATATTGTTACACTGCAAATATTCAGATAGGAGATGATATGTGTTGAAAGAAGCAAAAGAGATAAAAAGATATTTAAGAGAAATAAACCGAATGCTGCCGGCAACATGTCAGGTAAAGAAAATAATCAAGGCAATGATCAGCGAGAATTTAAACAATAGAATAAATGAAAATCCAAACAAAGATATTTCTATAGTGATAGAAGAGTTTGGAGCTCCTGATACCGTTGCGGCTTCGTATATAGAAGAAATGGGTACAGCAGAGATACTAAAGGGATACCAAAAAAGAAAAACCATTATTACTATTGTTACAGTCGGAGTAGCAGCAGCGCTTTTGACCATAATTGTTGGACTTGCTTTAGCAGTGGCCGATGCGCATAAATCAAATAATGGTTATTATCATATAGAAACTTCTGTTTCGGAAGAATATGGTTCAAATTAAAAAAAGGAGGAAAACAAATGAGACGTTTTATTAGCTTTTTTACAGCTACAATATTGCTTATAATGACATTTTTACCTAATTATTATGTGTGTGCAGATGAGAATAATGATCAAATAATTTACTGTAATAATGATGGATATATAGTTGTTAACACTAAAATTATCAGTTGTTCAGAAACACGTTCATCATATACGAAAACAGCATCTCGAACATTTACATATTATAATTCTGATGATGTTGCTCAATGGGATGTTGTGTTGACAGCATCATTTACATATGATAATATTACTTCGCAATGTACTTCATCGAATGCTGTTTATCATATTTATAATTCTTCTTGGAGTTTGGACAGATTATATTATGATAAAGCGGGAAATGCTGCCTGGGCTGACTTTACATTTGATTATAAAATTCTGTTTATTACAATTAATTCTTATACGGGCAGCATCTCTTTATCCTGTAGTTCAAACGGAACAATTTCATAAATTTTAGAAAACGGGAAAAACTAATGGCAGATAAAAATGCAACTAACGGAAGCTATAGAAAAGGGCTGGCTCCGTTGCTGATACTGGGGCTTTTAAAGCAACGTGATATGTATGGTTATGAGCTGACCCATGAATTAGAGACACAGACGGAAGGAGTGTATTCCCTGCTCGAGGGTTCGCTGTATCCGGTATTATATAAGATGGTAGATGCCGGTTATATTTCTGACCGCAAGGAACTGGTCGGCAGAAGAATGACCAGGGTGTACTATCATTTGGAACCCGCAGGGGAGAAGCATTTTGAAGAGCTGCTTACAGAATATAGGACTACTGTAAACGCGGTAGGAAATATTGTGGGAAAGTAGATTAAAAATATAAGAAAAAATAGTTGACACAGCTTAAAATCTATGATAATATACCATTTGTTGTGAAAACAGCATGACCGAAGACAGCAGGTACTTAACCGGTGTAAGTCTTTTTAGACGCCTGCCGAGGGATTGATGTAATATTTGATATTTACAGCTTTCCTGATCTTGGTCGGGGAAGCTTTTTTAATAGCTTCCTTCCAGAAACTATAGTAAAGGAGGAAAACAAAATGGCAAAGGTTGAACTCAAGGCCCCCATTATCGATGAGATAAAGGGTCATGTGTCAGAAGCTAAGGCTGCCGTTGTTGTTAACTACTGTGGTATCACTGTTGAGCAGGATACAGCACTTCGTAAGAAGCTCAGAGAAGCAGGCGTTGTATACAAGGTATACAAGAACACCTTCTTAAAGAGAGCATTTGAAGGTACCGATTATGCTCAGCTTGATAAGGTTCTTGACGGACCTACAGCAGTAGCTTTCAGCAGTGAGGATGCAACAGCTCCCGCACGTATTCTGGCTGAGGTTATGAAGACCGTTCCCGCACTTACCTTCAAGGCAGGTGTTATCGATGGAACTTACTATGATGAGGCAGGATGCAAGGTTATCGCTACCATCCCTTCAAGAGAAGTGCTCATCTCCAAGCTGCTCGGCAGCATCAAGTCCCCTATCTCGAATCTGGCACGTGTTATCAAGCAGATCGCAGAGAAGCAGGCAGAGGCTTAATTATTTTGAAACTATTTACACATTCAGCGTACTGTTCTGCTTAATGTGCCGTCTTAAGGGCGAAAACTCGAAGGAAATATGTCATCCTGAGGGCAAAGCCCGAAGGGTCTTTGTATTTGGGACAGTATAACACACAATTAAAAATGGAGGATTTTAAAATGACAACACAGGAATTTATCGATGCTATCAAGGGCATGACCGTTTTAGAGCTTAATGATTTAGTTAAGGCATGTGAGGAAGAGTTTGGCGTATCTGCAGCAGCAGGCGTAGCAGTAGTTGCAGCAGCTGGCCCCGCAGCAGCAGCTGAGGAGAAGACAGAGTTTAACGTAGAGCTTACAGAAGTAGGCGCAGACAAGATCAAGGTTATCAAGGTTGTTCGTGAGATGACAGGTCTTGGTCTTAAGGAAGCTAAGGAAGCAGTTGAGTCAGCTCCCAAGGTACTTAAGGAAGGCGTTTCTAAGGATGAGGCTGAGGCAGCTAAGAAGCAGCTCGAAGAAGTTGGTGCTAAGGTTACCCTTAAATAAATATAGTGAATTTAATATAATTTCCCAGGTCCTTGAAACCGAGTCAAAAACTGGTTTCAAGGACCTTTTTTGACAGAAGAAGGGAAAAATGTTGGGAATATATTATAGTACTCGTATAACATCTTGTGACACAAGTACAAATATTCAATACATATGTTAGAAATATAATGTTGACAAATATGTATTTTTGTATTATCATTTTCACATAAATAAATACAAAAGGAAGGAGAAATAAAGAATGGTAAAACGGATTAAAATTATATTTATGACTATTATTTTTTTTGTTATGTGTGTTGATGGTGCACCTACAGGGAAAGCATATGCATCCCAATTTGAAAAAATGATTATTGATGGTAAAGAATATGATCAATATACGTTTGCTAAAAGAGTTGTCGAATGTACGAATTCGGTAGTTAAAATTGATCAATTAACGAATAAAGGTTCTGAGATAATATCATTTAAATACGAGGGTCTAGTTAGAACTCAGAAAAAATATGGGGATACATTGTATATTTTTACTCATAATACATCGAATGAATTGGTAAAAGTAAGTTCAAATGATGGTTATACTATGGATTTCTTATATTCTAACGGGAGTATAGAAGGATTTATATATGGTGGAGTGAAATATACTTATTTAATAAAAGATGGTGTGATTTCCGGAATATATGACTCGAGAGGCACACTTATATGTGAATATTTCTATGATGAAAAAGGAACGCTTATTAACGGTGTTTTTTATTCTTCATTAGGAGAACTAATAGCGAAGATTAACCCAATGAGGTATATGGGTTATTATTATGACGATGAAACAGGATATTATTGGGTAGATAATAGGGGTTATTACAATCCATATGAAGGACTTTTTTTTGGAGTTGAAACACGCTTAGATATCGAGAAATTATTTGGAGATAAGTATGAAGAGTTATCTAGAAAGTATTCTGGTAGAGGTTTTCAAAAATCAAATGATTCTTTCGGAGGAACAAAAAGCGTTGATGTGTATGCATTATCTTATCAAGCATCTCAGTATTATCAGAACGAAATAAGTCTGTATCTTGACGGCTATACATCGAATGACTGGTATACTAACTTTACAGGCAATAAGATGTATCACCTAATGGCAAGAATTATTTATGCTGAAAATCCATACTGGTTTCCAACTAATAATTCAGACCCCAATTACAGTTATATGGTTACTAGAAATGCATATCTTATGAGAAATCGATATGGTGTCGGTTGGGAAATAATTAATCGATATTATGAGGATTTATATAGGTATGATCATAATTATGCTAAAATGTTTTCCTCTGATACGATTCCGACATACTACTCAATATTAACATATTCTGGAGCTTTTGCGTCATTAAATCACACAAATGCAAAAGGAGCCAAATCTGCATCTGACGAAGCCTATCAGGAAGCTTTTTGGATAGCATGTGCGGCAAGGGTTTGTGATACATTTGAAGAAATAGATGCGGTACTTTACAGACCTACCGGAGTTACATATCAATGTTATAATAAGGGAAATTTAAATAGTAACTCTTCTCCGTATTATAAATGGGAAAAAGTCTTTTTCCCGGGATTCAGTGATGATTATACGGATGCGTCAAGTTATTCAGGATTTACATATTATAATTGTATTTCTTATTTTAACATCCTTCATGCATATAAGTCGCAATACGAAAACTTATTTATTAAATCCGTTTATTATGGGGGAAGTTGATGTATGTGTCGCAAATTCACGTTATTTTATATATTGGCATTATGCTGTATGTTGCTACAAGGCTGCAAAGAAGTTTCTTATAATATAGACATTTCTCAAAATCCTCAACGTACAGATATAGCATGTTTATATGATGCGGTTGTCATTATTAATGAAGATAAACTTAGTATATGTATGCCGGAAGATATAGAAGAACAGCGAGATTATTTGTATTTGACATGGTGGAAAGATATTGTATCTATTTATTCTTGCGACGGCAATTGTTTGACGGGTATAGATAAATCAGGGAAACCACATTTTTGGGGTGAATGTGGCAATTACTGCTATGAACTGGCAGATGATAATAAAACTTATCAAAAAATAATTGCTTCAAACAATTATGCAGCATTTCTCGATACTGATGGTATAGTTGATGTGGTATATTCAAGATACAATGGTTTTTTCGAATCTGAAAAAGCCAAAGAACAGTATAAAGAGTGGAATGATATTGTAGATATAGCCATGAATGCAGATTGTGTGGTTGTTTTGGGAGAGGACGGAAAGGTCAATTATTTAGCCGTATCGGATATTGGCAAACCTTATGATACATATTATCAAGGAATACAAACATGGAACAATATAATGAATGTGGAGTTGACTGCCAATGGATATATCATAGGATTAGACTGTGATGGGAATATTAAGATATCTAATGGATCAGATGAACGTAATGGATTTAACTTGAGAAATGCTTTAAAATGGAATGATATAAAAAAAATTTCAGCGGAAGGAGATATATTAGTAGGGTTAGATAATGAAGGAAAGGTCTATGCTTGTGGTGACATCGATCAAGAGACTATTATTTCAATAGAAACCTGGAGAGGTATAACTGACATATCCGCAGGTCCATGTTATATTGTGGGTATTGAGAATAATGGCAATATACATATTATAAATATAAAAATAGATTCTTTAATATATTAATATTAGAACTCACGGCCCCATTATCGATGAGATAAAGGAAATTCCAAGAGCCCTTGAAATCAGGTTAAAACCCTTGATTTTAGGGGCTTTTAATGTATTTTCTGGAAGCAGTCATATACTTGTAAAAAAAATAGCTTGCTTTTTAAACGAAAATCGGCTAAAATATGATTGAATCGTATTTTAGCCGAAAAGAGGTTGGTTATGAGATTTATAGAAAGAGATTTAAAACCAAAGATCATAGAATTAAACAAAGAGTATTCTGCCATCCTTATAACCGGTGCAAGACAGGTTGGAAAAAGCACTTTGTTTAAATACGTTATGGAAGAGATTCATGCAGACCGTGAAGTGGTCACGCTTGATGATCTTGAGGCGCGTGCTCTTGCTAAGAAAGATCCTGCTATGTTTCTCCAGATTCATGAGCCTCCCGTGATGATTGATGAAGTACAGTATGCACCTGAACTTTTTTCATATATCAAGATAGAAATCGACCGAGGAGCAGCTCCGGGATCATTTTGGCTGACAGGATCACAGGCTTTTAAACTAATGGAACTGGCACAGGAGTCCTTAGCCGGACGCGTAGCGATATTGAGGCTTTCTCCGCTTTCGCAGCACGAAGCTTACGGAAAGAGTGAGAGTGATCCGTTTAACGTGAGTCTCGACAGTATTAAAGACCGCAAAAAAACACATACTCCGGCAACTATGGATGGAATATACAAACGCATCTGGAACGGTGGAATGCCGGGGTTTATCAGTGGGAAATTCACTGACAGGGATGTATATTACAGTAGTTATATTCAGACATATATTGAACGGGATGTAAGTGAATTGATCCGGGGCGTCGATAAGTTTTTGTTTCAGGATTTTATTAGATCGGCTGCTTCAAGAGTGGGCGAAGTGATGAATTTGCATGCTATCGCAAGTGATGTCGGTATAAACGATGATACTGCCAAACGTTGGCTGCAGGTCCTTGAAAAGTCTGATATCATAACCTTACTCAGACCATACAGTAATAATGCGTTACACCGAACGATCAAAGCTCCGAAGCTATATTTTTTCGATACAGGTCTGGTGGCATATCTTACAAAGTATTCTTCTCCGGAAATCCTGGCAAACGGAGCCCTGGCCGGACACATCCTGGAAAACTATGTAGTAACAGAAATTATAAAATCTTATAAAAATGCTGCAAAGGATTGTCTATTCTGGTATTATCGCGACAAAGACAACAAAGAAGTTGATATGATCCTTGAAAGTGACGGAGAATTGCATCCGATAGAGATTAAACGTTCTGTAAACCCAGGAACAGAGCTTGCAGGTGCGTTCAAAGTTCTGGATAAAGCAACAGTGCCGCGAGGAACCGGAGCTATTATCTGCTTGAGGGAAGAATTGTCGGCTATTGACAATAATACTTTGATCGTTCCGGTCTGGATGATTTAAGGGCACAAGATACTCCATTGCTTCTTTTTTTGGTGGAGCTTATAATGTAAAAAACCAATCAGAGAACCGTCCCTCTGATTGAAGATCGGAAAAGGAAAAAGATATGGAAAAATGGTTAGAGACTCCTCCTATGGGGTGGAACAGTTACGATTATTACAATACTTCTGTTACAGAAGCAGATATTAGGGCAAATGCCGAGTATATGGCTAAGCACTTAAAGGGCTTTGGCTGGGAATACGTTGTGGTAGATATCGCATGGTATTACAATGAAGTTGAAGAAGACAGGGATCAATTTCAATACATCCCCTTTGCCAAGATGGAGATAGATGAATATTCAAGGCTTATGCCGGATCCTAAGAAATTTCCTTCATCTAAGGGTGGAAAAGGTTTCGGACCTCTTGCGGAATATGTACACAGCTTAGGCTTAAAGTTTGGTATCCATATCATGAGAGGTATCGTAAGAAGATCTGCCTATATGCGGACAAAGATCAAGGGAACAAATGTGACTGCCAATAAAATTGCAAACCCCAATTCCATTTGTTTCTGGAATCCCGATATGTACGGAGTAAACCCCAAGGCTGATGGTGCACAAGAATATTATGATTCACTCCTTGAACTCTATGCTTCCTGGGGAGTAGATTTTATCAAATGCGACGATATATGCCGTATGGACGCAGCCTCCTCTAAAGAAGAGATACGGATGCTCCATAACGCTATCGAGAAATGTGGCAGAAAGATAGTTTTAAGCCTATCTCCCGGACCCGCCATAGTTGATGAGCAGGATTTTTATCACGAAAATGCCAATATGTGGCGTATAACGGATGACTTCTGGGACAGATGGGAATTACTGCTCGATATGTTTGACCGCTGTAAGAAATGGCAGCCATATGTAAGGATGGGCGGGTACCCCGACTGTGACATGCTGCCGTTAGGTAAGCTCGGAAAAGGCTTCGGCCAGGAGCGAGATACCAATTTTACTCTTGATGAACAGAAGACCATGATGACTTTGTGGTGTATATTCCGTTCACCACTTATGATAGGTGCGGAGCTTACAAAGCTTGATGCGGATACGATGGAGCTGCTCACAAGAGAGCCCCTGTACAGGATGTTAAGGGAAGTTAATGCATCGGAAGAGCTTGTAAGAGATGAAGAGTTTATCATCTGGAAAGCAGAATCTGATACAAAGAATTATTATGCGTTATTCAATATCTCAAATGCTCCGATTGATGCTCCTCTGGACAGGACCGGTGCAAAGCTGGAAGGAGCTTTGGAGATCTGGTCATGGAAGTCGGTAAAACAGGGAGAGGGACTTACTATCCCTCCTCACGGAGTAGTATTACTAAGTATTGATAAAGAATAAAATAAGGCCGGGGCATTAGATGCCTCGGCCGTTTGTTTTATTCTTCACCGTTCCAGCAGTATGTACATAAGTTTTCTGCGGGGATGCCGACTGCTTCAAGCATGTCGTCCAAGCGGTTAAACTGAAGAGTGGTAAAGTTAAGTTGTTTTCTGATCTCTTCGATCATGGTTGCGTACTTCTCCGAATCGGGATCGGTATAACTCTTTAATACCTCCTCCGAAGGAGTCTCTGTACCTTCGAGCTTTGCGATCACACGTCTGGTGATCAGGTCCATCTCTGACTTTGAGCGGGAGAAGTTGAGGTATTTACATCCATATACAAGAGGAGGACACGCAGGTCTGATGTGGACCTCTTTTGCACCGTTCTTATACAGAAACTCGGTGGTCTCCCTGAGCTGTGTACCTCTTACTATTGAGTCATCTATAAGAAGCAGGCTCTTGCCCTTGATAAGGTCGTGTACGGGGAGCAGCTTCATCTTAGCTATCAGGTCACGCTTGGACTGTATGGTAGGCATGAATGAGCGGGGCCAGGTAGGTGTGTACTTGATGAAAGGTCTTGAGAAAGGTATGCCGGATTCGTTGGAATAACCAACGGCATGTGCTGTACCCGAATCCGGTACTCCGGCTACGATGTCGGGTTTTACGTTATCACGCTTAGCCAGAGCTTTTCCGCAGTTATAACGCATCTTTTCTACGCTGATGCCTTCGTAGGAGCTTGAAGGATATCCGTAATATACCCACAGGAAAGTACAGATCTTCATCTTATCTCCGGCAGGCATAAGAATCTTTATCCCCTCGGGAGTAATTACATCTATTTCGCCGGGGCCGAGTTCTTTTAAGTCGGTATAGCCTAAGTTCCTGTATGAAAAGTCTTCAAATGCGAGGCAGTAAGCATCATCCTTCTGACCTACAGCCAAAGGAGTTCTTCCGTATTTATCCCTTGCTGCATAGATACCTTTTTCGGTAAGAAGAAGGAGTGTGAGTGATCCGTCTATGGAATCAAGAGCATATTTGATACCTTCGATAAGGTTTTCCTTCTGATTTATGAGTGCGGCAACAAGTTCGGTGGGATTGATATCTCCGCCGCTCATCTCTAAGAAATGAGAGCTTCCGTTATTGAATATGGTCTTTACCAGTTCGTCCGTATTGTTGATACGGCTGACTGTGGTTATGGCGTATGTCCCGTGATGGGAGCGGACTATAAGGGGCTGAGGTTCATAATCGGATATACATCCGATACCCATGGTTCCCTTTATTTCCTGAACATCTCTGTCAAACTTTGTCCTGAAAGGAGCATTTTCAATATTGTGGATGGAACGGTTAAATCCGTTCTCGCCGTATACTGCCATTCCCGCACGTCTTGTGCCTAAATGTGAATGGTAGTCGGTACCGAAGAATAAGTCAAAACAACAATCCTCGTTTTTTCTTGAAACTACACCAAAAAATCCGCCCATATCTCAAACCTCATAAAAAAGAATTTTCCTACGTTGCTTATTTTAGCAAGATGATGTCAAGATAGCAAGAGTTTTTTTGAAAATTTTACGTAAAAATTACAAAGAAAAACCTGCCTGTTTTTAACCAAAATGTATAAAAACAGCCGTACCATGGTTTATCACAGTACGGCTTACAGAAGGTAATACGATTATTTGCTCTGTGCCTGACGAAGGGCATATCTTACAGATATGTCGTTGATATCTTTCTTGTAGAGCAGTAAAGAGAATAAATAGCATAACAGTCCGCCGAGCAGGACAAGGGCATAGGTTACTGCTATTACAAGGATGGGATTACTGTCATCTATCAGCAACTTGGCACAGAAGTTAGCTATACTAAACTGTGTATCATATACCGCAATGTATAATGCGAAAATAGCTATCAGCACGATCAGAGAGAATACAAATGACTTATACGAGAATGCACAGTATACCAGGAAAATAAATATGAATATTCCCATAAAAAGTATGGTGCTGTATGCATTTATCCAGGTAAAACCGTTCTCTTCCAAAAACTCGGGAGTCATACGTAAGCATCGGATCACCACATATACTGTAAGTACGAAAAGGCTGCTGCTTAAGGTGATGATCGCCGGTATGGATGTCTGGAGCTTTTTCTTTAAAGGAGAGCTCTGGGTAAGCTTTGATACCGTGGTGGTGAATACCAGCTGGTATATATACATACCGGTGAGCGATAAGTAAAGTGCACTGAGAGAGAATAAGTTGCTTCCTGAAAAATCCGTGAATTCAAACAGGATACCGAGTACAAAGAATATGATGGCAAGGATGATTATCATTTTTGCCTGAAGTCCGTATCTAAAAAGTTTAAAACCTTTGATTATGTCTTTCATTTGTCGTACCTCTTATATCATGTATCTGCAAAACTTGAATCATACCCTTTCGCACAGTCTTTATATACTACGACTGCGAGGGTTATGGCAATGATCTCCAATACCACGAAGGTTATGATGACGAATGTTGCAACACTGTTCATTTCCTCAGGTAAGAGGAAGGAATATATAACAAAAAGCAATGTGCTGACCATGGAACAGAGGTAACATACGGAAACCTGTGCGAGAAGTGTCAGGGACAATCTTCTTGATATGAACAGAGTCAGCATGGTGGTGATCTGGGTTATCGGCAGATATACCAGGATCATAAGCATTGACTCTTCGAATGATTTGAAATCCGTATAGTATATGATCTCTGCTATAATAAATCCCAAATATCCGGATAAAAGGAACAGATTCTTTAGGATTATATCTGTTTTAAGTGCGCTTCTGAAGAATGCGGTTCCATGGTAAGAGGACTTTAAAAAATTCATGGTCCTCTGTTTTCTTGAGCTGGTTCCGGAGAATGCGAAAAAGTCAAGGAAAACATACATAACCGGCATTATGGTCGCCAGCAGGATGGCGGCTATTTTTCCGACATAGACGTTGGCCAAAAGACTGCCTACCAGGAATGCTACGGTCATCAATAAGCAAAAGAGCCGGTAGCTAAAGGAAGTAAAGGCCAAATAAGCTGTTTTTTTCATTGCCTGCCCCCTTTTACCTTATAAGAGAATTCTTTTTCATTACGTTGACGCTTATCTTAAACAGTGAAGGGGTCTCGGTAACGATGTCAAGACCTGCCAGCTTATCAAGGTCTTTGGAAAGGCAGATACCTTCGAAGCCGTAGTTGGACTGGGACATGGTATAGAGGATGGGCCTTACCTTCTCAATATCTTCTTTTTCTCCCTTAACCACGATGTATTTCTCCTTAAGGTCTTCAACGAAGCCCTGCTCTACGATCTTGCCCTGCTCCATGATGATGGCGTAATCGGTTACGCTTTCCATATCGGAGATGTTGTGTGTGGAGAAGAATACGGTCTTGTTTTCACCGGAATTGATATAATCACGGATGAGCTCGCAGAGCTTGTCACGCATCAGCGGATCGAGAGGAGAAGCCGGCTCGTCCATGATCAGAAGATCGGTATCGCGGGCAAGTACATTGGCCAGCATGAGCTTGGTCTTGGTACCGTCGGAGAGAGCATTTACCTTTTTGCTCTTGTCGAAACCGGCAGGTCCGAACATAGCCAGATCGTTGCAGTACTTTCTGAATTTATCGGGATGGAACCTGTCAAATAAGATGGAAGAGATATCCTCGATCTGTCCCACGGTCCAGTGGGGAAGGTAGTAGTTATCGGTACCTGTATAACCGATCCTTTCCTTTACATCCGGGATGTTGTTAAGATCGGCTTCCGAATACTTGTCAAAATAACGGATCTGTCCTTCGTAGTCGAGGCGGATACCGGTAAGGATGTTTAACAGAGTAGTCTTACCTGCTCCGTTTTCGCCGATAAGAGCGGTGGCAAACCCCTGAGGGAGCTTAAACTCGGGTACATCCAGTGTAAAGTTCTTGAAATGCTTTTTGATGTTTGTTGCGTTTATTACGTATGACTGATCCATGATGATCTCCTTAATATATATTGATAATATTATATTTATTATTTTAAGTTTATATAAAACGCATTAAAATATTGCCTGCTTTGCGTCAGTTTTCTATGGGAGTATTGACATAGAGATCAATGTCTTTAAGGTATCGATGAGTTCCGCTTCGCTCATCCCCGCTATCTTGGCGGCTTCTATGGCACTTACCAGTGCATCTTCGACTTTTCTTAAGTGCTGTTCTTTTAACATTTCCGAATCCTGGGCGTTTACATAGAATCCTTTGCCCTGGGATGCGGTGACCAGACCTTCGGCTTCCAACTGTTCGTAAGCCTTCATGGTGGTTATGACGCTGATCCTTAAGTCTCTGGCCAGCTCCCTGATGGATGGCAGGTACTCACCCTGTTTATACTTGCCTGCAAGTATATCGGAACGGAACGCGTCAGATATCTGTTTGTAGATCGGAATTCCGTTATTTTGTGATATTTTCAATCGCTCACCCCACTTTAAAATTGATTCAACTGTTTATATGTTATATATACACCTATTACAGTTGGATGTCAATAGGGAATTTTAAAAAAAATTTTGAATTCTTAATTTTTATAATGTATAATAAAACTACTTATTGTTGTAAATACGGATAGTTTCGGTGAAGAACAGGGAGGGGTAAAATATGCTTACGGACAGAGAAAGAAAAAACGCAGGAATAGTAAGAGGTTTACAGGCAGAATGTACGGTTTTGCTTAAGAAAAACGGGGATTTCCCGCTTGACGGACCGTGCAGTATAGCTTTATACGGAAACGGAGCCAGAAATACCTTAAGGGGAGGTACCGGTTCGGGAGAGGTATATTCTCATTTTACGGTATCGATAGAAAGAGCGCTGGAAAAAGAGGGCTTTACCATCACGACCAAGGACTGGCTGGATGCATATGATGAGGTATTAAAGAAATCGAGGAAGGATTTTGTCCGTGATATAAAACAGAGGGCCAAGGAAAAGCATGTTAACCCCGTATTTGAGGGCATGGGTGCGGTTATGCCCGAGCCCGAGTATAATATACCCATATCCGGTGAAGGAGACGCAGCCGTATATGTCCTGTCCAGGATATGCGGAGAGGGAAATGACAGAGTGGCAGAGAAGGATATCCTCCTTACCGAGACCGAGATCAATAACATACTTACTTTATATAGGAAGTTTAAAAAATTTATGCTCGTGCTGAATGTAGGAGGACCTGTGGATCTGACGCCCGTACTTGAGGTGGAGAATATCCTGCTGCTTTCGCAGCTCGGAGCTCTTACAGGCTATGCATTTTCGGATATATTGCTTGGAAAGAAGAATCCGTCGGGCAAGCTTGCCACCACCTGGGTACCTTGGGTTGAGTATCCCGAACTTTTTGATTTCGGTGATAAGGATGATACCAGATACAAAGAGGGTATCTATGTAGGCTACAGATATTATAATACCGTCGGGACCAAGGTACTGTTCCCCTTCGGATACGGTCTTTCATATACCGATTTTGATGTAAGATACATAAGTACAGAGCATGACGGCGAAAATATCACGCTCAACTTCGAAGTTGAGAATACCGGTAAGTATATAGGAAAAGAAGTAGTGCAGGTATATGTATCCAAGCCTGCGGGTAAGCTCGATCAGCCTTATGCAGTGCTTGCGGGATGGGTAAAAACAGAGAAGATCGTCCCGGGACAGAGCACAAAAGCATCGGTAACATTTGCCATGTCGGAGCTTGCAAGCTATGATACTGAGAGCAGCAGCTACATCCTTGAAAAAGGCGACTATATCATAAGGTACGGTACAGGCAGTGCCAATATCATCTCCTGTGCGACGGTAAGACTTGCGGAGACTATAACGGTAAGAGAAGTAACAAGTTCTTTCGAAGGGCCTGATTTCGCCGACTTTAAGCCCGAGGTACGTACCGGTTCGGCGGGCGAGGAGAAGACTGATGCTACATTAAAGGTTGTATCTGTAGACAGTAAAGATATTAATAAAGAAGTTATATCCTACGATCCGGTAACGGAAGTATCCGATGAGGTAAAGGCTCTGTCAGATGAGGACCTGGTATACCTTAATATCGGCGCTTTCTTCGGCGGCGGTATCGGCGGAAGCATGATAGGAAATTCGGGAAGGCTTGTAGCCGGAGCAGCGGGAGAGACTACCGAGATGCTGAGGGACAAAGGCATCCCTTCACTTTCCATGGCCGACGGCCCCGCAGGTGTACGTATCAGTCAGAAGTACTGGGTGGATGCGGAAGGCGCTCATTCGGTAGGAAATACCATGCTCGAGGGACTGGCGGACTTCCTTCCTAAGCCTGCGGCTATCATGAGCAAACTGTTTACCTCCTCTAAGCCTAAGCACGGTGAGACCATAGAAACACATTACGCTACAGCTATACCCATCGGTACTGCTCTGGCACAGAGCTGGAACTTGAAGCTTGTAGAAAAATGCGGAGATATAGTGGGTGGCGAGATGCAGGAGTTTGGAGTTCATGTATGGCTCGCACCTGCCATGAACATTCACAGGCATGTCCGCTGCGGAAGAAACTTCGAGTATTATTCGGAGGATCCGCTTATCACCGGTAAGATGGCAGCAGCCATAACCAAGGGCGTACAGAAGCACAGCGGCTGTGGCGTATCCATTAAGCATTTTTGCGTAAATAATCAGGAGTATAACCGCTGCTTCAGTAACAGTATGGTAAGTGAAAGAGCATTGAGAGAAATATACCTTAAGGGTTACGAGATATGTGTCAAGGAGGCTCAGCCACTGACCGTTATGTCATCTTACAACCTGCTCAACGGTATACATACCAATGAGAGAAGGGACCTCTTAGAGGACATCTTACGTAAAGAATTCGGATTTAAGGGTATCGTCATGACCGACTGGCTGATCGATTCTGTACCCAACTATGGCACCAAGCATCCCGCTTCAAAGGCTTCTAAGGTAGCAGCCGCAGGCGGAGAGATAGTTATGCCCGGCAGCAAGGCTGATCATGAGGATATGATGGCTGCGTTACAGGACGGATCACTTACGAGATCACAGCTTGAGATAAATGCGACCAGACTGATAAAAGTGATCAGGTCGCTTGTCGCAGACTAAAGGGACAGTCAGACATGAAAGAATTGAAAGAAACCATATCCGCGATCAAAAGATTTCATCTTCACAATAAGGGCTATGCTTATGCCGCATATGTCTTTGGCATGATAGACATCGCTTTTACCAGCATTATGGCACTGGGGATGAAATATCTTTTGGACAACGCCATTGAACGCGGAGACGAAGATCTGCTTTTGAAAGTGATCATTTTCATGCTTTTGGGGATAGTATTCGCAAAATGCAGCGACGTGCTCAGACGCTATCTGACCGCAGTATTTTCATCAAGAACGGTAGTGGATTCACGCCGCCGCTGCTTTATGCACCTTCAGGAGCTATCCCTACGGGATTTTTCCGATCTGCAGGTGGGCTATCTTATAGGAAGATTTTCTACGGACATGAGTGCCGTTCAGACTCTGACCAGCGTGACGATCCCTTCTTTTGTGACGGGGATCGCCAAGATCGTGATCAGCTTTATACTCATCTTCATTTTGGACTATCGCCTTGCCCTCATCAGCATCGGAGCTTTGCTCTTAAGTACTGCGGTACTCCTTATCCTTGGAAAGAGATCGCGCGCGGCAGTCAAGGCACTTAAGGACCAGGCGGGGCTCCTTACCAATATGCTCATGGAGAACGTCTATAACCAGGCTTCCGTAAAAGCGTTCGACCTGCAGGAAAGATCGCAGACCTGCTATGAATACGAAAACAAAAAACATGAAGAGCTTTCGCTTCGCTCCATGTTTATCAATGGGTGCCTGACCGTTGCATCCGGCGGATTGATCGAGGTATTCAGCATTCTGATCATCTGTCTTGGGGCATTTTGGGTCTTCTCCGACACCATGACGGTCGGTACGCTTGTATCTTTTAACAGTCTTTTTACTACACTCTCTTCGGCGGTCATCGCACTTATTGCGATCATCCCGTCGTTTGTTGAGTGTAAAGTCTGTATGCATAATTTAGAGTTATTCTTTGAAAAAAAGCCGGGTATCACCGTTGACGGGAATGCGGAAGATGTCCCCGATCCTTTGACAGAGATATCCATGGATCACATTACTTTTGGCTATGATCCGGAAAAACCGATCTTAAAGGACATACTTCTAAAGGTTCCTGCCGGAAAATCCGTAGCCATCGTCGGACCGAGCGGCAGCGGTAAAAGCACGATCGCAAACCTTCTTATGCGTTTTTATGACCCTGACGAAGGAGCGGTCATGGCAGATGATAAGGATTATAAGCATCTCAATCCAAGCTCTCTTCATAAGGCCGTCGGCATAGTTCCTCAGGAGACGGTACTCTTTAACGATACCATAGAGGGTAACATTAGGGTATCAAATCCTGATGCAAAATTCGATGAGATTGTCGATGCTGTAAAGGCTGCTTCTGCAGACTTTATATTGAGCCTGCCCGGAGGATTTTCCTGCCAGGTGCAGAACGGAGGAAAATCGTTATCCGGAGGACAAAGGCAGCGTATATCCCTTGCCAGGACTTTACTCCGAAACCCGCGATTTCTTATCATTGATGAAGCAACCGCTTCTCTGGATCCTGCTGCGGAACGTGCTGTAAATGATGCTATCTCACGGCTTCCGGGTCAGGGTACTGCTGTCATCAACATCACGCACAGGCTTTCGGACATCTCCGGCTATGACTGTGTTTACGTACTTTCCGATGGGCGTATCGCCGAGAGTGGAACACATGAATCTCTCATGGAGCGTAAGGGGATCTATGCTAAACTTTTTGAAAAGCAGAGTGGCTTTACTGTCACGGATGACATGTCCAGTGCCACCATTACGCCGGAGAGGCTTTCCAAGATCGAACTTTTCAGTGAATTCCCCGTAAAATCCTTAGCAGAGATTTGTAAGAGCTTCAGTTCGGCCTATTATCCTGCCTCGAGCACTATCATTTCCGAGGGAGACGAGGGCGATCTGTTCTATATTATAGTGCGAGGACGCGTTGAGGTATTAAAGAGGATCGAAGATAAGGATACTCGTGTTAAGATACTTGAGGACGGTGACTTTTTCGGCGAGATCGCTCTTTTGTCAAACGTTCCCCGTACCGCTACGGTACGCACGGTCAATCCCACATTGCTTATATCTCTTAAGCGCTCACGTTTCTTAGAGCTTACAGCCTCCGTACCCGGTATGCATGATAAGCTTGAGAAAACCATGGGCATCCGCCTCGGAGAACTCTCTGAGCTCAGCCATAAAAAGCAGTCCTAAAGGATAGGCGGAACTGTTAGTAATAAGGTAAAAAGGAGCGGAGGATATCTATGATAACAAGGGAAGATATTTGGACGCGGTTCCGGCAGCAGCTAGGTTGGGAGTTTAATTGTGCTCCGGACATGTTCGACCGGGAGGAGAATACGATCACTTGCTCCGTTTTGGATGAAAGAAGGAGGAAGTTCTCTGACAAACCGTTCTTTCTGCAGATGGCGACCTTAGGTCGCGGCACGGTGATCTCGGCGGATGCTGAGTTTCATCCGTGGCTTCGCAAATGGGCCAACGGGAAGAAAGGAATATGGCTCTTTGAGCAGCACAACTTTTACGAACTCGAGTGCGAACTTCGAAAGCACGGATACAAGATATCTCTGACACATCATATGTTCCTGCCGAAAGCGGAACTGATGAACATTAAAACGAACCTCAATATCTGCTGGCTCGAGCAGGATGACATTATGAAATTCTACGGGAAGGATGAGTTTCCGAATGCAATCTGCGATCGTTTCCGTCCGGAACGGCCCGATGTGCTCGCGGTCGTTGCGCTTGACGGAGAGAAGATCATGGGAATGGCAGGCTGTTCAGCGGATGTCCCGGACTTGTGGCAGATCGGAATCGACGTTCTGCCGGGGTACAGGGGACATGGCGTAGCGCGCACACTTGTGACGCTTCTTCGTGACGAGGCATTCCGCAGAGGAGCGATCCCGTATTACGGAACAAGTCTTTCTAACCTCGCGTCTTGGAAGACGGCGCTTTCAAGCGGTTTCGAACCCGCTTGGGTGGAGACGGAGGCGCGCGAAGATAAGGACACGACATTTGCCAAATAAGCAGTCTTTTCACGGTGGACAGCGGTATATACTTTGCTGAATGGTGGGTGCCTGGACAAGGGAAATGTCAAGGCAAAAGAGAATGGAGAAAAGCAAGATAAACAGTTTGGGGAGAAAGTTTAATGTCAAATAGAACTAAAGAAAGAGCTTGGGAAATAATAGAAATATACTTGAAGTCGATTGAAAATGTAAAAAGTGTTAAGTCGGTTATCCTTGTTGGTTCTTTGTCTGATGATACATATACGGGAAATATCGGAAGCGATATAGATTTGGTACATATCCTTTATGACCGGTATGATTATGAGAGTGAAAAAAAGAATATAGCAGACCTGATTTCCAAAGTGGAGCGCGAGACCAATAATGACATTCCGATATCACGGACAGTATACAGCGAAAGGCACTTGCGACATCCATATAATTATGATTTTGAGCTGAGTAAAGACAATAAGGATCTTATAGAGCGACCGATAGAGATTTTTCGTGTTCTTGACAGTGGGAAAACACTGTATGGGGCAGATATAATACCAACGCTTGAAAAACCTACGCGGGATGATGTACAAAAGTCTATTGAAATCGCACAAGAAGAACGTATATTACATGCAAAAGCGGATCCCGAATGGTTTTCGTCATTTACAGAGATGTGTAAGCATCCTACAATCCGTATAATGACACAGATAGTAATTACCCGTGCACTTTCAGATTATTATTTCTGCACCGGAATGTCTTGCTCAAGCAAATACAAAATACTGGAACTTGTAGAAAAGGATATGCCCAATCTGTCTTATATTAATTTGCTAAGACTCTGCCATAAGAATCGTTTTTCTCCGGGTGAGATAACAGAAGAAGATATAAATACAATGAATAGAGAATATAATGATATTTTTATGAAAGGTTAATAATTCTGGTTTAATGCTCGAAAACACCTATTATAGGGATAAGATATGAAAATAGAACACATTGAATTATAATGAGGAAGAATAGTAGGGAGGTAATAAATATGATACTTTTGGCAATCGATCTTCAAAAAGGTTTAATCGATGAGGAATTATATAACTGTGAAGAGTTTATTAAAAACATGAAACGCCTTTTGGAAGAGGCGAGAAAACGCAATGTTGAGGTTATTTATATTCAACATGATGACGGCTTAGATAGTGGTATGAGTGCTGGGGATGAGGATTTTGAAATTTACGAAGAACTTGCTCCTCTAAGTGGAGAAAAGGTTTTTGTTAAAAAGGTAAACAGCTGCTTTAGCAACAAAGATCTTGGCAGATATCTGGAAGAAAAAGGTGAGAATGAAGTTATTATAGCTGGTTTGCAGACTAATTATTGCATCGATGCCTCTATTAAGTCAGCATTTGACAGAGGATACCATGTGATTGTACCGAAAGGATGCAATTCAACTTTTGATAATGATTATATGGATGGAGAGACCACATATAGATATTACAATGAGGATATTTGGCCGGGGCGTTTTGCCGATTGTGTCGAGATAGATGATGTATTTGACTGAAAATCACAATGAAATTTGGGTTTACTTACAATCGTAATATGGAGAAATCAAGTAATGTCAACAGCATCTAGGAAAAAGAAAAAAGAGAAACGGATCAGAATTCCTGCGGAATACACGGAAAGTGCGCTTCATTTCAAGACAGGTCCGGGCTGGAAGGCCTGCTATGACAGTGAAAGAGAACTTTATACCGCTGAAACCTTTGAGGCGGGATACTATGATCTCTATGAGATAAACGAAGAGATATTCAGCAAACTGAAGACAAAAGGAATGGAACGTAGAGAAGCACATGGACTGATCAATACAGGCAGACACCTATATAAAAGCGTCAGCGGCTGTAACAGTTCATATGATATTGCGCTTGATAAAGAATATATGTCCCTCTGCCCGTGGGCTGATGTACAAAAAACCGGGGAGATGTGGGAATCGGAGTTGACCGATTTGGCTGTGGCTATTTTTGAATCTGAAAAACAAAATCGCGAACAAAGAATGAAAACACTTATTTTTAACGGATCACCCAGAGTTGCGGGAGATACCGTAAGTCTGATCGATCGATTGACAGGGCTTCTGGACGGCGAATATAAGGTTGTGGATGCTTACCGAAGTAACATATCTCCTTGTATGGACTGTAGGTATTGTTGGAAAAAACCGGGCTGTGCCATCAAGGACGAGATGCAGGAAGTCTATCGTTATATCGAGGATTGCGACAACATAGTTATAGCTTCACCTATATATTTTTCCGAGTTAACAGGGAAAATGCTGGATGTCGGGAGCAGACTTCAGACATATTTTTGCAGCAGATTCTTTCGAAAAGAAGAGGTAAGTATAAAACCTAAGAAAGGTGCGGTGATCCTTGTGGGCGGCGGTGACGGGCACATTGAAAAACCGTATGAGACAGCTTGTACTCTTATGCACCATATGAATTGCCATAACATTTACGAAGTCGTCTGCAGCTTCAACACAAATAAAGTTCCTGCAATAGAGGATAAAAAAGCAACTGAGGGAATTGAGCGAATAGCAAAGTTCCTTAACAGCAAAGAATAAGAGCGAGGACAGCTGAAATTCCATATGGCGCTTGGTTTTGAAGAAGCAAATCGGATCATATGCTTCAGGAAGTATATATAGGGTGCGAAGAGATTGGAAAGGAAGTAAGAATATGAAATATCAATACAAAGATATGCCTGAAAGCTTGAAAGGAACATACGGAGATTATTCTAAGAATTTTGGCTTTTCATGGAAGGAATTCGTGGCGACTGTTCCGTCTCCGCTTTTTCTTGTTACCACATACAAATCCAATGGTATGCCAAATGCCTGCATGCAGTCTTGGGCAACCTTTACAAGTGCTGATCGTGGTAATGGATTCTATGCTCTTCTTGCCAGCGTGAATAAAAAAGGACATCTGTATCAGAGCATAAATGAGACAAAAGAAGCCGTTATCAATTTCATGTCTGAAGAGTATCATGCGGCCTGTATGGCGACAATCCAGAACAATCAGTTTGAAGCAGATGAGATTACGGCTTCGGGGATGTCTGTTGAAAAGGCATTATGGGTTAACGCGCCTATGGTTCGGGAATGCTTTATGAACCTTGAATGCAGGTTTGTCTGGGAAAAGGAAATCGTACCGGGTGATGATCATGTTATGCTCTGCCTTGAGGTAGTCGGTATTCATATTGATGAAGATCATATGGCCGATCGAACCGGAGAAAACGGAATTCTTTACAACATCCACTATCAGATGAATCCGGAAAAAGTAACAAAGACAGGTCATGATTATGCAGCAGTTCTTAAGAAAAAAATAGATGTTATGGAGTATTAATACAACATAAGACTTGAAAAATAGAAAGCTAATTCTCCTTTGGGTTGAAAAAATTCTCTTAACAATCGGAAGACAACTTATAATTTTGCGATATAATAAAAATATAACAATGATATTGTTACAAAAGAATTTGCAGTGCTGCAGCATAGCAAGAACATGGAGGTAAATATGCCCAAAATGAGATTAAGAGTTGCGGAACTACGCCGAAAAAAACATATTTCACAACAACAATTGGCTGATGTTGTCGGTGTTTCTTTTCAGACAATCAGCAAATGGGAAAACGGTAATACGATGCCCGACATTACAAATCTCCCAATACTGGCGGAATATTTTAATGTTTCTGTTGATCAGTTGCTTGGTCTTGTGCCACTTCAGGAAGAAAAATATATTCCGACTACCACAGAATCAGCAGATTTTTGGGCTGAAAAATTTGAATATCTGATTCGCTCACGTAAGAATTCGTGGAATGACGATTATGCACGTTTTTTGATTGAAACCGTATGGAAAATAGACCGCCCCGTAAAAGTTCTTGATTGTGGATGCGGCCTGGGATTCCTTGGAAAACTCTTCATGCCTTATCTTCCCAAGGGCAGCTCATATACTGGTATCGATGTTACTGAAAAACTGACCGAGGTTGGTGAAAACCTCTTTGCGGATGTTGATTATCCTGTTCGGTTCATTACGAAGAATGTAATGGATTATCAAGCAAAGGAGAAATACGACCTTGTACTTTGTAAGGCCGTATTAAGGCACTTGGATGATCCCAACGCATTTCTTGCAAAAATCATTGAATTTGCCAAGAGGGATGCGCTGATTGTCTGCATTGATTCTAACCGCGAGTTGGAGTGCGACGGTCTCTATGTTGACGGTATGGATTACTTTGAATTATGTAACCGTAACGGGATAGAGAAGCACTGGAAAACTGAGCTGGAACAACAGGGTCGTGATTATGCCGTGGCAATTCGTACGGCACACATGATGCGTTCGCTAGGCTTACGCGAGGTGGACGTCAGGATGAATGACAAGGTAAATTTTGTTACGCCTCAGCGTGATGACTACGAAGAAATCAAGCAGGATTTTTTAAAATATAATGATTGGAATGCGGGCCTTTCTTCAAAACAGCGTGAAGACACAATCCTCTTTTTTACTTCACATGGAATGACACGTCAGGAAGCTGAACGTAATATTGACCGCAATATTGAAATATCAAAGTTCTTTAGTGAACATCCCGATGCCGGGTATACATTTTTTAAAGGAACAATGATTTCCTATGGGAAAAAATGATTCAAAGGGAGTAGACGAGATTTTTGAACTGACGCTGTCACATATTGAGGAGGATATTAATGATCAGAGAAGTTCATCATGAAGATATTCAGGCATGTGTCAACTTAATTAAACAGAGCTTTAAGACTGTGGCTGACGAGTTCGGTTTTACGGAAGAAAATGCTCCGCGATTTACTGCATTTGCAACCAACGAGGAGAGGCTTCTCTGGCAGATGGATGGCGAACACAGACTGATGTATGTCTATGAGGACGCCGGTGTTTTGTGCGGATATTACTCATTACGCATGCAGAATAACAACGAGTGCGAATTGAATAACTTGGCTGTATTGCCAGAGCATCGTCATAAGGGGATTGGAAAACAACTGCTTGAGCATGCATATTCCATCGCCCGTAAGAATGAATGCAAGCTTATGAATATCGGGATCGTAGAAGAGAATAGAAAGCTTCGCAAGTGGTATGAAGAAAACGGAGCAGTACATCTGGGAACGCATAAATTTGACTTCTTCCCTTTCATATGTGGGTATATGAAGAAGGATCTGTGAAATAATGACGGTCGATACAAATGAAAAGTATTGATAATACGAGGTTTTTAAGCAATGATAAGAGTATTATTCGTTTGCCACGGCAATATACTGAAAGAATCCTGAAACACCCGAAAAACAAGGGGATTGAGGGTACAAGATTTGAAATTTACACCTTTTTTACACCTTTGGAAACCCGTAAACATAAAAGGAAGACCAGACCGATAGAAGAAGCAGGGGATTTGAAAGTCTCCTGCTTTTATAATAACAATATGAAAATTTTTACTTGCTATTTTGTTGAAAAAAGTATATACTATTTTCAACAAAGGAGATGCATATGAACAGATTGAACTATACTGAATTGGTATTGCAAAGACTTGAATATTACAATGATGGTGCAGTATTTGGAATGTCAGATTTTGCGGACATAACGGATTCTAAAACACTTCATATGATATTAAAACGCTTGACGGAAGAAGGTAAGGTTGCCAAGGTGCTGCGCGGTGTATATATGAAACCGAGGTACAGTAAATTGCTTGATGAAAACATACCGCCCAGAATAGCTAATATTGCAGAAGCGCTGGCTCAAAGATATGGCTGGAATATCGTTCCGACCGGTGCAACGGCGCTTAATATGTTGGGCCTTTCAACCCAGGTTCCAGCGAATTATGAATATCTTAGTGATGGTCCGTATAAAACATATGAATATGATGGAACTACCATTGTTTTTAAGCATACGAATAAGAACACTGAACTGACGCAGGTATCAAAGAAATCAGCTCTTATCATACAGGCGCTGAAGGCTATCGGGAAGGAAGAAATCGATAATGGAGTTATTCGTAAGATAGCAGATTTTCTTTCTAAAGAAGAGAAAGAGACCATGCTTCAGGAAACTAAACACTGTACATCGTGGGTTTATGAAAAGATTAAAATGATTTGCAAAGAGGCATTTAATGGATAAGATAGCAAAATTACCAATGCAGGAGCGACAGGAATTGATCATCGCAACTGCATCAAAAATGAAAATATCTGAAGCAATCGTCGAGAAAGATTTCTGGGTATGCTTTTGCCTGGATTACCTGTTTCATGAATGCAAATGGAAAGAGGCATTTGCATTTAAGGGCGGAACCTCTCTTTCAAAGGCTTACGGGCTTATTGAACGATTTTCGGAAGACATTGATATAATCTTGGACTGGCGTGTGATCGGCTACAAAAAGGATGAACCGTGGGAAGAACGTTCAAACACAAAACAGTTAAAGTTCTTAGAAGATTCACGGACACGTTTGTTTGACTTTTTACAGTACGATTTTCTGCCGGTATTTAAGGCGGATATGGAAAAGAAACTGGGAATGCCGGTTGATGCCTTTATCACAGAAGAAGATGCCGGTACGGTTCATTGGAAGTATCCGAATGCTTTTTCCGACAACGCAATATTAAACGAGATAAGGCTTGAAATCGGAGCTATGGCTGCATGGACACCTACACAACTGGTCGACATCAGTTCGTATATGGCAGAGAAGTATCCCAATGTGTTTGAGAAAGGGGATACAAGAATATTAACGACCACTGCTGAGCGTACATTTTGGGAGAAAGCAACCATCCTCCATCAAGAGGCATATAGACCGGAAAATTCCAAGGTACCGGATCGGTATTCAAGACACTATTATGATTTATATTGTATGGCCGAGACTGAGGTGCTTGATAAGGCATTGGCGCAAGCGGATTTATTGGAACAGGTTGCCGAATTCAAAAGAAAGTTTTATCCAAGAAAGTGGGCAAGGTATGAACTTGCAAGAATGGATTCTATTAAACTCATGCCTGCAGAGCACAGTATCGAAAGACTTGAGGCGGATTATGGAGTAATGCGCGCCATGATTTATGGAAAATATCCGAAATTTAATGATGTTCTAAAACGCTTGCAGGAACTGGAAGAAACAATACATTTAAGGGCAGGACAGCAATAGTTGTAAAACATAAAGCTTATGATTATTTCTTGAATGGAACAATTAAAAACCCGAATTTTAAGAAATTATGATGGATTAATTTTTTGTTGAGAGTATAAGGAGTTTTAATAATGATAAGAGTATTATTTATTTGTCACGGCAATATATGCCGATCGACGATGGCTGAAAGTGTTTTTACTTATATGGTAAAACAGCGAGGCTTGGAGAAGCAGTTTAAGATCAATTCGGCTGCTACGAGCACGGAGGAGATCGGTAACGGACCGCATTATGGGACTGTCACAAAATTAAAATCTCTGGGAATACCGCTTGTACCGCACAGAGCAGTTCAGATGACCAACTGGGATTATTATGATTACGATTATCTGATAGGTATGGATTCGGCCAATATCAGAAATATGGGACGTATATGCGGTGGAGATCCCGAAGGGAAATTTTACAGGATGCTTGAGTTTGTCGGTTCAACGCGAGATGTGGCTGACCCGTGGTATACACATGACTATGATACTGCATACAGGGATATACAGGAAGGGCTTGACGGTTTTATGAAGTTCCTTGAAGAGCGTGGTGAGATATGAGCGAATTACTCCATGACGGTGAGCGCCTCGATGAGCTCAACCGAAATAACCTTATGATAATACAGGATCCGTCAAGATTCTGTTTTGGTATGGATGCGGTGCTGCTTTCAGGGTTCGCGAAGGTAAAGGCCGGAGAAAAAGCAATAGATCTCGGTACCGGAAATGGCATAATACCGATCCTTTTGTCGGCTAAAACAGAAGGCGAGCATTTTACGGGACTGGAGATACAGCCTGAAAACGTGGATATAGCACGGCGAAGCGTACAATATAACCACCTGGAAGAAAAGATAGACATAGTGGAAGGTGATATAGTTAAGGCATCGGAAGCTTTCGGGAAATCTGTTTTTGAAGTGGTAACTTCGAATCCTCCTTATATGATAGGGCAGCATGGTCTTACCAACCCTGATTCAGCCAAGGCTATAGCCAGACACGAAATTAAATGTACCTTTGAAGATGTGGCGAGAGAAACGGCTGCCTTACTTAAGCCCGGCGGAAGGTTTTACCTGGTGCACAGACCATTCAGACTGGCTGAGATAATGGTGACATTGGTACAGTATAAGCTTGAACCAAAGCGTATGAAGCTGGTATACCCGTTTGTAGACAAGGAACCGAACATGGTCCTTATGGAATGCGTCAGAGGCGGTAATTCCCGCATGACGGTTGAAGCACCTCTTATCGTATACAAGGCTCCCGGCGTATACACCGACGAGATTTATGATATTTATGGGTACTGATGAGATAATAGGGGTGGTTTATTTATCATATTGAATACATTACATAATCAGAATGTCCGGGTCAGTGCATATGAATAAAACCATAAAGCGAGCAGTAGATATGCCTCCGTATACGTCTCATCGGAATGATGCAAAAATCGGTTAACCAAACCGATTTTTGAGCGAAACACAAGTAGGTCCGGTATCGACCGGACCTACGATTGTAAGCGTCAGAAATGGAGATGAAGACGGAGACGGATTGGCATATCCTGCGTAGCGATGACGGGTTTTATGAATATGCACTGACTCGGACATTCGTCGTCCAGAAATGGTGACAGAGGAACCGTCCCCCTGTTACAAAAGTGCCTTATAGATGTCCTGCTTGGAGACGCCACGGTCCTTGGCGGCGGCCTTCATGGCCTCTTTTTTGTCCAGCCCCTGTTCCATGTACATATTAACATGTTCTTCGATGGAGAGCTTCTGCCATTCGGCACGGCTCTCCTCTTTTAATTCGGTAAAGGTACGGCCTTCGATGACAATGACGCATTCACCTTTGGGTTCGTTTTCTTTATAGTAATTTAGTGCGGTTTCAAGAGTGGTCTTAAAAACTGTCTCATGTTTTTTGGTGAGCTCGCGGCAGACAGTTGCATTTCTGTTCCCAAGAGCCAAGAGCAGGTCTTCCAAGGTTTTTATCAGGTGATGCGGAGCTTCATATATAATAAGTGTACGGGTTTCGTTTTTAAGGGAGTCAAGTATCTGGCTCCTTTCTTTTTTGTCCGTAGGCAGAAATGCTTCAAATGCAAAGCGTCTGGTAGGAAGTCCGGAGAGAGTGAGCGCAGTTATGCATGCACATGCTCCGGGGAGGGATGTGATCGTGATACCCGCTTCGTGAGCCATTTTTACCAGCTCTTCGCCCGGATCGGATATGGCGGGTGTGCCGGCATCGGTTATGAGCGCGATATTCTGACCTTCAAGCAGTTTTGCTATGAGAGTCCTTCCTTTATCTATTTTATTGTACTCATGATAGCTGGTCATGGGAGTTTCTATCTCAAAGTGATTAAGCAGTTTTATGCTGTTACGGGTGTCCTCTGCAGCTATAAGGTCGACCTCTTTTAAGGTCCTTAACACTCTGTATGTTATATCTTCAAGATTACCTATTGGTGTGGCACAAAGATAAAGGGTTCCGGGCATGACGGGTCTCCTTTTTTGTTTTAATACTTATTTTATCAGGTTCGTTTTGATTATATAGTAAATAAAAAGAGTTAGCAACTTAAATTTACGCCCATTTACCCTATTGACATAGTAGGTAAATAGTGTTATACTCACATCAAAATAATTACAAGGAGTTTTTATCATGATATATGCGGATAATGCAGCTACAACAAAGATGAGCAGACGTGCGATCGAGAAGATGGTATTGCTTACGGAGGAGACCTACGGCAACCCTTCGAGCCTGTATACATTCGGTCAGAGAGCCAAGGAAGCATTGGAGGAGGCCAGAGCTACGGTAGCAAAGCTGATAGGGGCTGAGCCAAGGGAGATACTTTTTACTTCCGGCGGCAGTGAGGCGGATAACCAGGCTATCATTTCGGCAGCAGAGCTTGGAAAGAAAAATGGGAAGAAGCATATCATTTCTTCTGCGTTTGAGCATCATGCGGTATTGCATACACTTAATAAACTTAAGAAAGAAGGCTTCGAGATCACACTTCTCGATGTTCATGAAAACGGACTGATACTTCCGGAAGAAGTGGAAGCCGCCATAAAGGATGATACTTGTTTGGTAACCATAATGTTTGCAAATAATGAGATAGGTACCATACAGCCCATAAGAGAGATCGGAGCTATATGCAGAAAGAAAAATGTCCTGTTCCATACGGATGCTGTACAGGCTATAGGACACCTGCCGATCAATGTGATTGATGATAATATTGACATGCTTTCTGCATCCGCTCACAAGTTCCACGGACCTAAGGGTGTCGGTTTCCTGTATGCCAAGAAAGGCATCAGGCTTTCTAACCTGATCGAAGGCGGTGCCCAGGAAAGAGGAAGAAGAGCCGGTACGGAAAATGTCCCGGGTATAGCTGCTATGGCAGAGGCACTTAACGAGTCTGTTGAGAAGATGGCTGAAAATGCTGAAAAGCTTACCGAGAAAAGAAACAAACTGATCAAAGGCTTAAAGGAGATACCTCATTCCGCTATAAACGGAGATGAGGTTAAGAGACTTCCGAGTAACGTGAATTTCTGTTTTGAGGGCATAGAGGGAGAGTCACTCTTGCTTTTACTTGATGATAAGGGTATAGCGGCATCTTCGGGAAGTGCATGTACATCCGGGTCTCTGGACCCCAGCCACGTACTTTTGGCCATAGGCAGGGTACATGATGTGGCACACGGGTCGCTCAGACTTAGTATCGGGGAGGATATCACGGACGAGGATGTGGATTACATTATTAAGAGTGTAAAAGAAGTGGTTGAGTACCTGAGAGGCTTTTCTCCGGTATGGAGGGACCTTGTGGCAGGTAAGTCACAGTTTATACTGCCGTAACAGATTATGGATACATACATTATTAAAATACTACAGATATAATATAGGAAACAATACAGGTTAATATATTAAAAAGGAGACAAAAATGGCATTATACAGTGAAAAAGTAATGGATCATTTCCGTAATCCCAGGAATGTGGGAGTTATTGAGGATGCAAACGGTATCGGTGAAGTCGGAAACGCTAAGTGCGGTGACATCATGAAGATGTACCTTAAGATAGAAGATGATATCATACAGGATGTCAAGTTCGAGACCTTCGGGTGCGGAAGCGCTATCGCATCAAGCTCCATGGCTACCGAGATGATAAAGGGAAAGCCCGTGGCAGACGCCATGAAGCTGACCAATAAAGCAGTGGCAGAGGCTCTTGATGGACTTCCCGATTATAAGATGCATTGTTCAGTCCTTGCGGAAGAGGCTATTAAGTCCGCTTTGGAGGACTACGAAAAACGCGGCAAAAATTAAAATAAGATAAAAATAAAAAAAAGTAGTGACATTTACAAAAAAGTGTGTATAATATATACTCGAAAGAAAATGGGCTAGCATTTAGACGAGTCACAGGTTGTATTTACGATTCAAAAACTCGCGACAAGCTAAGCCAAACATATAAAAAGAAAAGGAGTATGTATTATGGCACTTGATTTAACAAAGTACGGCATTACCGGTACTACAGAGATCGTTTACAATCCTTCATATGAGGATCTGTACAAGGAAGAGATGGCTCCCGGCCTTACAGGCTATGATGTAGGAGTTAACACTGAGCTTGGCGCAGTTAACGTTATGACTGGTATCTACACAGGACGTTCACCTAAAGACAAGTACATCGTTATGGATGCAAATTCAAAGGATACCGTTTGGTGGACATCTGATGAGTACAAGAACGACAACCATCCCATGAGCGAGGAAGTTTGGGCTAAGGTTAAGGATCTTGCAAAGAACGCTCTTTGCAACAAGAGACTTTTCGTAGTTGATGCTTTCTGCGGCGCTAACAAGGACACCCGTATGGCAGTTCGTTTCATCATGGAAGTTGCTTGGCAGGCTCATTTCGTAAAGAACATGTTCATCC
>JAFZQN010000104.1 GCA_017620375.1 Lachnospiraceae bacterium | reverse complement strand
TATCATTATATAAATAGAAAGAGGTAACGATATGATATTCAACGAATACAGATACGAACATATTTCAGGCTCGGATGGATTAGCACTTTCCGTGTTAAGGATAGAGCCTGATCTGTCAAGGCCGATAAAGGGTATAGTACAGCTGGTACACGGTATGTCAGAGTATAAAGAAAGATATGTGGACTTCATGAAATATCTGGCTGAGAACGGATATATCACGGTAATACATGATCACAGAGGTCACGGTGAGAGTATAAAGGAAAAGGATGACCTTGGATATCTGTATGAAGGCGGATATGAAGCTCTGATTGAGGATATCCATGAGATCACTCTAGAGACAAAGGAATACGTTAAAGAAGAACTGGGACTGAATGACCGTCCTTATATCCTGCTTGGACACAGTATGGGTTCACTTGCTGTAAGGTGCTATATCAAGAAGTACGATGATGAGATCGATAAACTTTGTGTACTCGGATGTCCTTCAGAACAGAAAGGTGCAAAAGCCGGATTAAAACTGATCGAAGCTATGATAAAAGCCAAGGGCGGGAAGAGTCTTTCCAAAACCGCTGATTATCTGGTAATGGATTCCAGACTCGGTAAGAGATTTAAGGCCGAAGGTAAAGGTATGTGGCTTAATTCCGATCCGGATAAGGTAGCTCAGTATATTGCAGATCCCGGATGCGGATTCCGTTTTACACTCAACGGTTATGAAAACCTGATCAAGCTTACGCTATACACCTACGAACAAGGCGGCTACGCCCTCAACAATCCCGATCTTAAGATCAAATTCTTCTCGGGTAAGGACGATCCGTGTGCCATATCCTATAAGGATTTAAGAAACGCAATGCTTTTATTAAAGCACAGCGGATATCAGAATGTTTCAGGTAAGATGTACAAGGGTATGCGTCACGAGATCTTGAACGAGCCGGAGCACGAGAGAGTATATAAGGATATCCTGGATTTTATACAAGAATAATATATCCTGAGATGGATCAGAATATAATCTTCAAAAATAATAAACAATACGGAACTAATATATGGAAAAATATATCATGTCATTCGACGCCGGAACCACTTCCGAGCGTGCGATAATATTCAACAAAAGCAGTGAGATAGTAAGTGTGGCCCAGAAGGAGATATCCCAGATATATCCGAATCCGGGCTGGGTAGAGCATAACCCGATGGAGATATGGTCGGCTCAGGTCAGCGTGGCTGTAGAGGCCATGGCTAAAGCAGGTATTTCTGCGGAGCAGATTGAAGCCATAGGTATTACCAACCAGCGTGAGACCACTATTGTATGGGACAAGGCCACAGGACTTCCCATATACAATGCCATTGTATGGCAATGTCGAAGGACCACGGAGTATTGTGACAGACTGGCTATAGAATATGAGGCTATGATAAAGCATAAGACCGGTCTGGTGATCGACCCATATTTTTCTGCCACAAAACTTAAATGGATACTGGATAATGTTAAAGGTGCCCGTGAAAGAGCAAAAAATGGCGAGCTTTTATTCGGTACCGTAGAGACATGGCTTATCTGGAAGCTTACTAAGGGTGCAAAGCATGTGACCGATTACAGTAACGCTTCACGTACCATGTTGTTCAATATAGAAACTCTGCAGTGGGACGAGGATATCTGCAAGATACTCGATATCCCGATGAACATGCTGCCCACATCGGTATCTAACTCAGAGATATACGGCGAGTCTGCTTCGGAATTTTTAGGCGGTAGCATTAAGATAAGCGGCGCAGCGGGAGACCAGCAGGCTGCACTTTTCGGACAGAAGTGTTTCAAAAAAGGTGACCTGAAAAATACTTACGGTACCGGCTGCTTCTTACTTATGAATACCGGAAACGAGCCCACTTTTTCAAAGAACGGACTTGTAACCACGATAGGATGGGGCAAAAACGGCAAACTCACATATGCACTGGAAGGCTCGGTATTTATGGGCGGTGCCATAGTGCAATGGCTTAGAGACGAACTGCATATGATAGATACTGCTGCCGAGACCGAAGAGATAGCACTAAAAGTAAACGATACCAACGGTTGCTACATAGTACCTGCCTTTACCGGTCTTGGTGCTCCGTACTGGAAGCCCGACGCACAGGGTATAATATGCGGACTTACCCGTGGTGTAGGCAGAAACCATATCGTAAGAGCTGCGCTGGACGCCATAGTATATCAGGTAAATGACATAGTTGCCGCCATGGAACAGGATGCCGGATGTAAAGTAGGTGCATTAAAGGTGGACGGCGGTGCCAGCAATAACAACTATCTTTGTCAGGCACAGGCGGATATCAGTAACACCGTTGTTATACGTCCAGCATGTGTTGAGACTACAGCACTGGGTGCCGCATATCTTGCAGGACTGGCTGTAGGCTACTGGCAGGATGAGGACGATATAGAGAGTTCTTCAAAGGACTATACCGCCTTCAGACCTGATATGAATAAAGATAAGAGAGCGGCACTTCTTGCCGGATGGAAGGATGCTATATCCAAGCTTCTATAAAGAGGATTTGATCAATGATTAAAACCACAGTAAAAAAAGTAACGGCATTGTGCCTAACACTGATGTTTATCATAATCTTACTTCCTGTAAAAACACAGGCAGCAAAGCCTTACATCACAGCCAAAGAAAAGGTCTGCGAAGTGGGAGATAAGTTCTATGTAAAACTCAAAGGCACAAAAGCCGTAAGCTATACTATAAAGGACGAAACTGTAGCTAAAGTATCCGAAAAAGGTAAAGTGAAAACAAAAAGAGCGGGCAAGACCAAACTTGTAATCTTGGGAGAAAACGGTAAGAAATACTCCTGTAAGATCTACGTATACGATACCGTACGTTTTAAAGATCCTATCACCACAAAAAGCGAAAGCAGTAAAGCTACCGCGGCAGTGAAACAGGAAGATGTACCTAACAAATCCTTTTCCGTAGTGCCCGGTACTTTGATCAATTTTACTAATATGCTATATACCCAGGGTACACCTGAGGGCCTCATATATTTAAGTAAGTCCAAAGTATCAAGTAAACTTAAATACCACGATTCAAACTGCAGGCTTCAGGCCGAAGTGATATCACCTTTAAGCCAGATGATCGAAGAAGCTTACAATGTAGGCGGATATACTTACACTATTGAAACAGGAGGCGGATACAGGGAATACAGCACGCAGGAGCGTTATTGGCGCAGACGTGAGAACATGTATCCCGGTTATGGTGACGACCCGTATCATAATGGCGGCGTAATATGTGTACCTGCTGTCTGCAGTGAGCACCGCACTGGGTATGCCATAGATTTTGAAGCATCCGCAAACGGCTTTAAATGGCTTAAGGAGAATTGTTATAAATACGGTTTTATCCATCGCTACGAAGGTAATAAGACCGAAAAGACCGGCGTAATGGATGAAGACTGTCATTATACATATGTAGGAAAAGCCATTGCCACAACCTGTTATCTGGAAGGACTGTGTCTGGAAGAATACTACGAAAAATACGTATGGAGCTTAGATGGCGAAAAAGAACAATAAAAAGAACGATCGTAAACAGAATATAAAAACCGATACTAAGCTTTCCGTGTATGTAGAAGAACCTGCTGCACACAGCGAGAAGACGTTCTTTGCTTACGGCTCCCCGGAGATACATAATCCTGATTTTTATAAAGCATATAATGAGCTGCTGACACCGGAAAAAAGCAATCCCACATTTACCACATTTAAAGAAAGACTTGCCGCTGCAAAGAAAAGTGGGACATACGAATATTCATCATTATACAATTCATCCGGATCACGGATGCATAAACCCATAGCTTATCATACCAATTGGGCTATCAAGCTTGAATCAGATATGGTGGATAACCAAAAAAAGTTAAACAAACAAATTGACAGATCTTTATTATTGGGCGGGATAGTAATTTTCGGTCTTGTAGGTTTCGTAGTCTTAGCATATCTTGTAGAATTATTCATACAGATTTCAAAGCATAATTCTACTCTTGCAAAATGGTTTTTAATCTTAATCGTTGAAGCTCTCATAGTATTTATTGTCATTAAAATGTATAATAAATACAGACCGAAACACAGAGCCAAAAAACTTATTGAAACAAACCCATATTATCAGATGGCAAGTGAACTGTTATTTATTCCGTCATACAGAGTTCAGCTTGACTATCCGACCAAAAGGATCGATTCCAATTACAGGAGATATAAAAACAATATTGAACTCGAATGGAAAGTTTCATCCCATGATTTCATCACTGATACATTTTTCAGGCTTGAACCGTTTGATTGTAGATTTCCTGATTACGGTGTTTTCAGATTCTTTGTAGAGATAAAGTACGAACCATGCTTTCCCGATTATCCGGAACTTTTAAGTATCGAAAAGCAGATAAGAGGTCTTCATTTTATAGCTAAAGATGAAGATAAGCCCAAAGCCAGGATCGGTCTGTACAAATCCCAGATAAGGGATCGGATAAAAGAACTGATAAAAGACCGTATTCCCAATATGGTAGTGACCAATATTGTTATCGCCGTGGGAGTACTTAATCACAATTCCAAAAGCAAAGACAAAAACACAAATTATGATCATTCTTTTAAAGATACATATAAAGATCCTGTATGGAAGACCGCATCATGGCGTGAAATGATCAAGAAAAAAGACGATCAAAAAGATACACCAAAAGACAACAAGATAATACCCGCAAAAGATATTGAAAATACAGACCCTCCGGTGTTATAATGGTATAAAATTATTACCGGAGGTATTTTTATGCTTGAATTAAAAGAAAAATGGGTGTTGATCACAGGGGCAAGCAGGGGTATAGGCAGACTTTCGGCTCTTTTTATGGCCGATCAGGGCTGTAACCTTATCCTGCATTCAAGGACCAAGGAAGGCACAAAGAGAGTGCTCGAAGAGGTTCTGGCAAAAGGAGTAAATGCTTTCAGCGTATCAGCTGAGCTGTCAAATATGGCTGAAGTTGATGCCATGCTTAAATACATTGACGATTGTGGGGCAGTAGTTGATGTAGTACTTAACAACGCAGGTCTGCAGATAGCATACAGAACAGATTATCTGGCTACACCTATTGAGGACTACGATAAGAGTTTTCTTATCAATACCATGGCTCCCATGAAGATATGTTATCATTATCTGCCTAAGATGATAGAACGCGGTTTCGGAAGAATAGTCAATACCACAAGCGGTATTGCTTTGGAAGCTGAACAGGCAGGATATTCGGCAAGTAAGGCTGCACTCAACAAAGTAACTATAGATCTTGGCTATAAGCTTAACGGCTCTGATGTCATTATTTCACTTGCAGATCCCGGCTGGTGCCGTACCGATCTGGGTGGTCCCAACGCACCTAACGCACCCGAATCCACCATACCCGGTATCGTAGTCGGTGCATTTGTCAATGACGGTAAATCCGGCAGACTGTTCGGAGCACAGGACTTTAAGGGTATGAGTTTAGAGGATGCCGTAAAGAAGGCTGAAGGCTACGCCTCACCTTATAACAAATAAAAGTGAGAGAGTAATCTTTACTATAAATAGCCTACGTATAAAGAGGAGAAAACATGGGAAAAGTTAAATGGGGAATACTCGGAACAGCAAATATCTGCACTTACGGAACTATACCGGGCATGAAGCTTTCGGAAAGCTGCGATATGTATGCCATAGCCGGCAGAAATCCCGAAAAAGTTCAGATGTTTAAGGATAAATACGGATTTGAAGTAGCATATAACAGCTATGATGAATTAATTGGTGATAAAGATATTCAGGCGGTGTATATTCCTTTACCCAATGACATACATTTAAAATGGGTTAAGGCATGTCTGCAGGCAGGTAAACACGTGCTCTGTGAAAAGCCCCTGGCACTTAATGCGGATGAAGTCACCGAAATGTTTGCTACAGCATCAGAATGCGGCGTACACCTTATGGAAGCATACGCATATCTGCACAGTCCTTATGTAAAAAGCCTTAAGGCAGATATAGAAAGCGGTCTGATCGGCGATGTGGATTACGTAGAATCTGCATTTATCACACAGGGCTACAAGGAGGATTTCCGTCTGCATAAGGAGTTCGGCGGAGGAGCCATGTATGACCTTGGATGCTATTGTACCACGATGATCCTGTCACTTATCGATTCCGAACCCGAATATGTTAAGGCTGTAGCTGAATTTACCGATCTGGGAGTGGACAGTAACACAGCCGGTATAATCCGTTTTGAGAACGGTGCCCGAGCATCATTTAACGTAGGTATGATACTGGGCGAGAATACCAATTCCAGATTTGACAGATTATATATCCACGGAACCAAAGGCTCCATCAGATCCGATGTTGAATACAATCAGGCCGGCGAAGTATCATATAAGATATATACAAATAAAGGCGTTACTGAAAGAAAGATCTCTGTACCGCAGAATTATTCGTTAGAGATAGAAAACATGAGCCGCTGCATATTATATAGCGAGAAACCGTATGTAACACCTGCATTTTCGATCAAGAACGCCGAGCTGATCGACCGTGTGTTAAAAGAAATAGGATATAGGTAAACGTGGTGGATAATATGTCCAAGGATTATAAGGATTTACTTACAAATATATGCCGTAATTACACGGAAAGCCCCGTTTTATCGGCATTTCCGTTAGGTGACGGTCATATAAACGACACGTTTCTGGCAGACACCGCAGAAGGTAAATACGTGGTCCAACGTGTGGGTGACAAGCTGGATACTGCCAAATTTGATTATAATTACGAGCTATATGCTGATATACTCGATAAAAACGGGATTTATTACCCGGTATGGCTTAAAAACACGTCCGGAAAACGCTTTTTTACCGATGAAAACAGCTGTCGCTGGCGTATGTACAAATATATAGACAGCGAAATAAAAAGCGTACCGTTAAAAATCGAACAATTGTTCTTTGTGGGACAGGGGCTGTCTAAGCTGCATATGACATTAAGAGAGATAAAGGAAAGTCCCAGGGCCGTATATCCGCATCTGCATGACTTAAAGTATTATTATGATACGTACGTTAAACTGCGTAACAGCGATGAACTGTGCAAAGAAAACATCGATAAGACGATTGATAAAGCGATAGACGATAATATAGATAAAATGTTAAGCATAGATCCGGTAAAGGATTCTGTGGTGCATGGAGACGCTAAGCTGGCGAACATTTTATTTAAAGACGATAAGGTAATCGGCTTTATAGATTTTGATACGATAATGAACGGTTCATGGCTTGAAGATGTAGCTGACTGTATCAGGTCGTGTTGTATAGATGACGGTGAGTTAAACATATCAAAAGCAAAACAATTGATCAACGGATATCTGAGTATATCGGATAATGATAAGATGTGTGAAGATATCCGGAATGAAATTAATAATATAGGCGATGTATTTAATAAAATATGTTTTGAACTTGGTTTAAGATATTATACAGATGCCTTAGCTAAGGAAAAGTATTTTAAGGAGAAATACCCGGGCTATAGCTTAGAAAGGGCCAAAAGCCTGTTTTCGGTCAAAAACCAAGGTATTATTTCGTTAAACCTTGATTTAGCGAAATAATGTATATTTGAAATCGGGAAGGATAATATTGCTCTCCCCTTGGATTTCCCAGGCTATATTTATTAATAAAACGGGCCGATCAACTCGACCCGTTTTACTTTGCATTCCTTTATAAATATAAACTTATTGATCCTTTATCTTTAATCTGTCATCAATAACCACACAGTGTAATAGTCTTTAATACCTTTTCAAATTCTTCTTCGTTTAAGTTATATACATCAACATATTCGGAATCTGCAGGTATAGGTGCATCCGGCTCATCTAAGCTTCGTCTTATGAAATAAATCTTGTAGATTGCAACAAGTACTTTCTTTGACTGGATGATATATACGTCTTCATCCTCCCAATATGAATCATTAACGAATCTGGATATTCTGAATACATGACCGCGGATATCATTGTTTTGGCCAACTGTTATGTATTCATGATCATAAAGTTTAAACATCGGTGCTTGAACGAATTCAGCAGTCATTTCACTTAAATCTTCGTCAAAATCATCAGGCAGGTAATCTTCAAAGCCTTCTCCCGTATATTGTGCTATCATCATATCTACGGCATCATCAAGTGACATATCTTCCATTTCGTAATCCATGATACCAAATACACCGAGGTTACCGCCGAAATAAAAATCTTTTTCGCTTCCAGCTTCAAAAGGCTCTGACCAACCTACAGGATAATCAAATTCTATATAATTCCTGTATTTGTAATGCTTTGTTACGTCTGAATGGTATTTTACATAATCGGCTTGGAAAAAAGCTGCTCTGGCAAGAGCAGACACACCATATGTAAATACAGGGCAGGCATTTGCCTCATCATAGCCCATGTAGAAACCGTAAAACTTTCCGGCATCTCCTACTTCAGGGTAAGTCTTATATAATGAAAGATTGTTAAATAAGCAGTTGTAATACTGAAACTGGTAAACGTCCTTTCCTGCATCTTCTCTCAAAAACTGAGCGTTGTAAGGAAGCACATCGGCCAAGATCACCTGACCCCTGTCAGTCTGGATCTTAAATGCCTTAGTAGTAACATCCATGCCCTTTAATAACTGACCATGCTCGGTAAGATCAAGTGCAAAATCAATATTATCCATATCTTCAAGGATGATACCCTTGATGATAAAAGGATCTCCGCCTATCTCCTCTTCAGGCTCCTTGTAAAATACCTCATCAGATATCTCCTTAGCGTTATAAAAATACATCGAATACTTTTTCTCTTCGGGATAGATCTTAAGTGTTGCTTCATCAAGATTTGAAATATCAACATCCTTACCAATCTGAGGAGTGATATCTCCTGTCTTCTGTCCGCCTTGTGTAACAGCATTTGTTACAGTCGCGTTATTATCCTTTCCTCCATCATTTGCGTTATCATCCGATTTGCTGCATCCTGTAAGAAGGATAACGCTTAACAATAAGCCCAAAAAGGCTTTGATCAAGTTTGTCATACTCTCGATATTCCTTTCTTAGTGAATAATCAACTACACTACTTCATAGCCCCATTATCGCACTTTTAAAAAAATAATAAACCGTTATCATGAGCGGTTTAAACGGAACTTTTTCCGTAAATGCTACGTAATATATTAACATAAATCGTTTTCGTGAACAAGTCAAATATTAAACAAATTTCCACATATAGTGCTATGTTATACTGTATATAATGCTAAACTTGATTAAAATCCCAATATATGATAAAATATCACACGATTGTTATCCAATACGATGATCAAAATACCTTAGCCGTGGTCTTACACGGAGAAATGAGGATAATATGACATGTAAACAATGCGGCGGAATTATGGCCGTAGATAAAGAACGTGAGCTTTTTATATGTCCATTCTGCGGTACTATCGAACCTTTTGACAGTTTATCAAAGGATGAACTCCAGGAAATGCTGGACGATGCTTTAAGCGGCGTCAGGGCTGACACCAGGCAGATTAAAGAGACCCTTAAAGGCAATCAGACCGATTCATCCATAAAATATGCACTTTCGCTTGTATTCTTTTCCATTGCGGCACTTATATTTATCATATTCGCCTGTTACGGGTTTGATTCCGGCTCTTATATGTTAGGTACCGTTAGTCTGCTTCAGTTTGCCTGCATACTATTTGCCATAATATTCAAAGTAGCCGGAAAATCACAGAATAAACCGAAACTGTCAATAGTATCGAGCATACTAGCAGGTATTACCCTGTCACTCGTTATCGTCTGGTTTATAGCTCTTATGATAGAAACACCGAGCAGTAAAAACAGACGTGACAATAAAGAGCCTGATCCCTGGCCTACCATCGGTATGGGAAGCGATCTGCCCGAGCCTGAACAGACAACTAAAGATGTCTACAACACGGATAAATATTTCCATGCAAGACTACTTGATACAGATAAATCAGGCTTTGAAAATTATATTAAAGCCTGTAAAAAAGCCGGATACGATATCGATCCGTTCTATAAGGATTACAAATACGTTGCATATAACGAAAACGGTGATGAACTTGAGCTGTCCTTCTATTATGACAGCGAGGTTAACGTAACACTTGAAAAAGCCTTGGAATTCACCGACTTTTACTGGCCCAGATCCGGTGGTCTGCAGGATGTACCTGCCCCCGAAGCCGACAAGATAAACGTGGAATCACTCTCCAACTCTTCTGTCCGTCTTACTGTAGGTACAGTTACAAAAGATTATTTTATGAAATATATAGAAGAACTTAAAGAAGCCGGCTTTACAGGCAATTATGACGATAACGAAAACCAGTATTACGGCGAAAAAGGTAATTACCATGTAAGGATCACATTAAAGAGAGGTAATCTTCTGTATTTCGACGCGTATGACTTGTCTTGATATTTAAAAGATTTCAAAGGGACGGTTTCCATTTGCTTTTTTTTACATGAACAGGACTCGTGTGATCCGTTCCATGTAAGAACTTAAAGCTAGCAGTGGATATTTTGCGGTATTATCATATCGTAACAAGGCAAAAACCGGTTATCCAAACCGGTTTTTGAGCGTAGCACAAGTCCGTCCGGCATCGGGCGGACGGACGCTTGCAAGCGTCCGAAGTGCAGATATGAATAAGCCCGCATATAAATATCCCTGCGTAGCGATGATGGTTCTTACATGGTCGGATCATACGAGTCCGTCAGATAATTGGTGACAAACGGAACCGTCCCCATTGTCTTCTAAAAAGTCATCATTTGGTTTTGTTAGCCTTATATTCTGCGGCGGTGATACATTTACTGTAGGTAACACCGTCTTCAAGTTCTACGCCTCTTGCTTCGAACATCTCGCTGACTGAACATACCTGGTAGCCCTGTTGGATCAGCCATGGAAGAACTGTCTTTACAGCTTCGCATGATGTCTTATGGATATCATGCATAAGGATTATACCGCCGTCTCTTACCTGAGCTTTTACTTCCTTCATGATAAGATCGGTACAGTTGGCCTGTGTCTTATATTTCCAGTCAAGTGAATCAACCGACCAGAGGATCATAGGAACATTAACATTCTGCCTTACTTTGTCGTTAACAGCTCCGTAAGGAGGTCTTAATAAGAACTTCTGTCCTCTGCCTACCAGATCGGCAAGCTTATCGGCGTTACCATTTACTTCTTCGTCGATCTTTGCTACCGAGCACTTGGTGAGCTGAGGATGATTCTGTGTATGATTTGCTACTTCACATCCTGAATTATATACTTCACGTACTACATCGCTGTATACCTTAAATCCGCTGCCGTTAGAATAGCACATGAAAAATGTAGCTGTAACACCGTAAGTCTTAAGTGTTTCCAAAAGTCCTGTTGTATTAGGTCCGGGACCGTCATCAAAAGTAAGTGCTACGATGGGCTTTTCCGGATCTATTACTCTCTTACTCATATCGGGAGCATTTACGGTAACCTTACACTTATATGTCTTACCGGTAGCTTTTACTTTAGCTTTAATGGTACACTCACCTTTTACCAGTGCTACCACCCAGCCCTTACGTGATACCTTGGCTACTGCCTTATCAGTGGTGGACCACTCGATATCATCAATTTCATAATCCAGGTTTTTGAGCTTTAACTTTTTCCAGTCACCTGTAGTAAGTGTGATCTTTTTCCTATTAAGCTTAACTTTCTTTTCAGCTGCTTTTGCTTCGCTGTAACCTAAAGGTACGAGCATGGAAACACAAAGTGCAAACACAGCTATAAAGCTTAATGCTTTAATGATCTGTTTCTTCATTACAATTCCTCCAAAACTATCATTTGACAGCTTTTCTGATATCGGCCATCATATATAATGAACCGGTCACGATCACCGGCATCTTACATGAATAATCCTTATTACTTATTTCGATCGCTTTTTTTACGGCCTTACAGGGATCTTTTTCTATAGTGAACCCTGATATACTCTCTTTATTCGTCCGTATACATTCACATATATCTTCCGCATCAAGTCTTCTCGGATTAGAGGGTTCCGTAGTTATCACCTGCTCCATATAAGGTGTAAGTAGTTTGAATACTTCTTTATAATCCTTATCTGCCATGATACCTATTACAAATATAGCTTTTTTAATATCCTCTTCATCCAGCGATTCGATAAGTGCCTTGGTACACTGCATATTATGACCGCCGTCTGCTATAACAAGCGGCTTTTTAAGTAAGGTCTCAAATCTTCCGGGCCAGGTAACGTTTTTAAACCCTTTTTCTATAGATGTGAAGCTAACCTTTTTCAGATACCCTTTATACTTTAACGCCATAACAGACGCCAGGGCCACCATAGCATTCTTCTTCTGGAATGCTCCTTTTAGGTTTAGCCTGTCAAGCAGATACGGCATGGAAAGCCATACCTTTTCCACCCTGCTTGAGCACATAAACTTATTTAAACTATCAACAGTATCAGCATATGCTTTTTCGGCATCGGGAAGATACTTATAATCCGATTTCTTAATATTATCTGCCAAACCCGGATCATAATAATTCATATTGTTAAAGACCTTATAATCCGGAGTTATAAGCCAGGCTCTGTTTTTCCTGCACACCTTCTTTATCACACTCATTGCTTCTTTATCGGAAGGATATGCAACCACGATATCGTTTTTAATAATGATACCACATTTCTGTTCCGTTATTTCTTTGATACTGTTCCCAAGCAGTTTTGTATGATCAAGTCCTATATTTGCTATAATGCTAAGCACCTTATCTTCAAATATATTGGTAGCATCAGTCAGTCCGCCGAGACCGCATTCCACTATAGCGAAATCACATTCATTATCCGCGAAATACTTCAACGCCATAGCAAATGAGAACTCGAACTCGGTAGGATATTCCGACATTTCATTCTTCTTTTTACCGGGTATATCTATCCCTTTTATAGCTTCGATCACCTTTTTACCGGTTAGGGCATATCCCTCATCAGTGGCATTCTCACCGTTGATACAGAGATACTCTCTTCTGCTGTCCAAAAAAGGAGAATTAAATATACCGACCTTATATCCGGAACAGGCCAGTACGCTCATTATCATCCGTGATATGGAGCCTTTACCGTTGGTACCGGCTATATGGATGATCTTCATATCCTTTTCAGGATTACCGAGACGTTTTACAAGCTCTTTAATCCTGTCGAGTCCATATACCGAACCGGATGTACACTCTTTACTTATAAAGTTTTGAACATCATCATAAGTCATATATACCAACCTGTTTCCACATTCCCATAAAAAGATCTTAAGAAATCAAAACGCCTGTCATAAAGGCAGGCGTAATGTGATTATTTTCTAAGACCAAGCTTCTCGATAAGAGCACGATATTCATTGATATCTGTCTTCTTAAGGTACTCAAGGAGACCACGTCTCTGACCTACCATCATAAGAAGACCACGTCTTGAATGATGATCCTTCTTATGAACCTTTAAATGCTCTGTAAGTTCATTGATCCTTGCGGTAAGGATAGCAACCTGTACCTGTGTAGAACCGGTATCCTCAGGTGTCTTACCATACTCAGCGATAATAGCTGCTTTCTTTTCTTTTGTAATCATGTCGATTACCTCCTTTTATTATATTGTCGACTATGACTAAGTAACCGGTTGGAGACTCCGAAAACTGAGTCAAAGTCCTTTAAAACAAACGTATTATATAGTAAATGCAAGACATTGTCAAGATTTTTTTATCAGCCTACAGGACCGGGTGCCGGAGTAAGAGTTCCAAGCTCAACTTCTTTACCGTTTATGATAACGGTTCTGCCTGTACCGGATTCTTCATTTCCGCTCTCGCCGTTACCTGTCTCGCCTGTTTCGGTCTTATTCTTGTCTTTCTTGTCTTTTTTAGGCTTCTTTGTAGGCTCGGGTGTATCCGTAATCTCCGCATTGGGATCCGGTGTAGGTGTGGGCTCTACATAACCTTCGGGAGGAGTAACCTCACCTGTGGTCTTATCGAGCTTAAATATGGTAACACCATCCTCAGCCAAAGTACCGACTCTGACCTTTTTATTGATCATAGGATAACTGCTTGAGAAATACTTTTCACGCTTTACCTCATTGCCATCTGCATCATAATATACTTTATATGAGCTTGCCTTGATAGCATTATGTGCACTTCTCTCTGTAACAGTCTTGCCAACTGCCAAAGAGCTGTCCGCTACATATTCAACCTTTTCGGGAGCAACGCTACTCTCTACCACACCGATGAGCTTAATGGTCAGTCCGTCAGCAACAGGACGTCCGTATACTTCAACGGTAACCTTCTGGCTCTTATAATAAGCATGTAAAGCTATAGGATAATCAGAACTGTTGGTGAACCTGAACTCGGGACCGCCCCATGATACCGTAGCATCTGTACCTGTAGGAACATAGTCACTGGGCCAGGTATGTGCGGATCTGGAGTCAACCTGAAGGTCTGCCTTGGTAACACTGTGATATATCATCGCATTTGCCTGGCAGATACCGCCGCCAAGCTCCTGGATAAGTTTTCCGTCATATATACCGCCGGCCTCTTTAAATCCTGCCTCAGCAGTACGTTGTCCGATATATTTGTTAAAATCAAACTGTTCACCGGGCATAAGTACAAGTCCGTTCAACTTCTGACATACAAGGTCGATGTTGGTATTTCTGTTTGCAACGCTTGTGGTTGTCGAAGTGGTTGATGAAACAAGTCCGAGATACCCGCTAAGGAACTCAGTGGAATTCTCAGGCTCGATCACTTCGGTCTCAACAGTGATCTCTTTTGAAAAATCACCGGTCTCAAATGCCTTTGTAAGTTCCTCTATAACCTTATCTGTATTTACCTTAAGTCCGTTCTCAGACTCGGTAATGATAAATGTAAGTGTCTCGGTATCGAAGCCTGTAACTTCGGCTTCCACAGGCTCTTTATTGTACTTATCAAGAGCATTGTGTACTGCTTCAGCAATACTTTCTTTTGATACCTTCTCGTCAAGCTTAAATACCTTATCGGAACTGCCTGCTTCACGTCCGATCTTAAATGCTTCCTCGATGATTTCATCAAGGTTATTTTCAAATACTACATCATTGCTGTCTAATGCTACTGTCTCTTCATCAAGCTTAAAACTGATATTAAGATCTTTATTTTCTGCTGCTTCATTCTTTGAAGCAAAGAGCTCTTTAACTTCTTCTTTTGACTTACCTGATACATCAACACCGTCTATAGTTACGCCTTCACTAAATGCATTTGATTTGGCGGGATCATCTTTATCGGTCTGATCGTTATCATTTGTATCGGTTTTTTCTCCGGTATTTTCAGCTCCTGAAACCTCTGTAAGCATCGAAGGCTCGTCCTTATCGCCTGGGAATATAACGGTCTTCAGTATAACTCCGAGCGCCACAAGTCCCAGAACTATTGAAAGAACACCTATGATCAGTATCTTACTGTTTCCTTTATCGTTTTTCATCTATATATCCTTCTGACTGTAAAAGTCATGCAAACTGTTGTATTATAAAAGTTTATACCATCACAGAATAAAAGGATACTACATTTTTCAAGGTTTTTCAATAGCAAAATTATTAAATAAATTCGAAAAAAAAACGTAACAAGTCGCTATATTGCACAAAAAACAAAGGTGCCAACAGGAACTGTCCCATTGGCACCTAGTATAACAATATTATCCAAGTACTACTCTTACATCATTCTGAGCCTTAAGCATGTTGCCGTCGATCTTGTTGCCTGCAAGCTTCTCGCCGTTAAGATAAAGTTCCTTAACGCCGCTCTGAACATGATCGGGATTCTCGAACTTCATGGAAAGATGTGTGCCTCTGAAATTCTTCTCTATCTTGTAGCTCTCCCAATCAGAAGGGATAGCGGGATCGATAACGAGGCCGTCAGCATCAGGTCTCATACCTAAGATACCCTCTACGCAGCCAACCATAACGGTTGAAGCTGTACCGGTAAGCCAGTGTACATGTGACCTGCCCTCGAAAGGTGATGCCTTCGACTCTGTAAACTGTCCGTGTACATAAGGCTCTATGCAGCGGATCTCAGCCTTATCATTCATGGATGCGGGTGAGCTCTCCAAGAAATACTTAAACGCTCTGTTACCATTGCCAAGCAGTGACTCCGCAAGTATTGCCCAGCCCTGTGACTGTGAGAAGATACCGCCGTTTTCCTTAGTATCGGGGTTAAATACCTTCATGAGTGCATCCTCAAACCAGTGGAATCTGTAAGGAGGCTCCATAATCTTAACGCCGTAAGGAGTGTTGAGGATCTCTTCTACCTTACCCATAGCTGTCTGACCCTGCTCTTTGGAAGCAAACTTGGAAATAACTGACCAGCTCTGAGGATTCAGCCACATATTAGCCTCGGGATCCTTCTTTGCACCTACGATAACGCCGTTTTCACGGATACCGCGGATGAAGCGGTCCTCATCCCAGCATTTCTCAAGTGAAGCAGCAAGCTTAGCTCTTACATCCTTGATATATGCAATGTATTCATTATCACCCTTAAGTGTTGCAACCTCTTCCATCATGTTCATAGCGTAGTAAAGCTGGAAAGCTACGAATGTGGATTCGCCCTTTGCACCGAGTCTTAAGCAGTCATTCCAGTCGGCATGTAAGCCTGCGGGCATATCGTGGTCGCCAAGTCTGTTCATAGAGAAGTCAATAGCCTTCTTTAAGTGATCGTATACTGAAGCCTCGCCGCCGTTAGCATATACGATAACTTCATCATAGAAAGCCTTGTTTCCTGTTTCGCCTACATACTTGTATACGGTAGGGAAAAGCCACAGAGCATCATCCGCACGGTATGAAGGATGACCTGTCTCTCTAACATACTCAGGATCATCAGGTGTATTCTCATGGCCGGCATTATGATTAAACTTAACCAGAGGAAGTCCGCCGCCGTTATCAACCTGTGCGGAAAGCATGAAACGGATCTTGTCGCATGCCATCTCGGGATCAAGGTGGATGATACCCTGGATATCCTGTACGGTATCACGATAGCCGTATCCGTTACGTAATCCGCAGTAAATAAGTGATGCAGCTCTTGACCAAGTAAATGTGATGAAGCACTGATATGCATTCCATACATTGATCATGTTGTTGAATTCAACCGAAGGAGTCTCAACTGCAAAGTTATTAAGCTTTGCATGCCAGTAAGCCTTAAGTTCTTCAACTTCCTTTTCAACGATGCTGCCGTCAGCATATTTAGCTATAATAGTATCAGCCTCATGAGGCTTCTTAGAACCAAGGATAAATACAAACTGCTTGGTCTCACCGGGAGCAAGTGTAACATCACTCTGAAGTGCGCCGCAGGAATTGCTGTTGTAATTCATAGAGCCGTCACAAGCGCCCTTTTCAACAGCTATAGGATTTGAAAATGTTCTGTAAGGTCCGATAAACTTCTCATAATCACCCATAGCACCTGATATAGGCTGATTAGCAAGACCTAAAAATCTCTCATGTCCGTTCTCGCCGTTCTCATCCCTGCCGATAAGCTCGTTGATATGCTGTACCAGCTTCTTACCCATAAGCTCGGTCCTGGAGATGAAAAGTGTATACTGGAGGTTTACACCATCCTGCTCGTAGTTGTTTTCATTGGTAAACTCTACAAAACCGAATACGGAAAGGTCACGTGCCGATGCAGAATTATTGGTTACTAAAGCCGACCAAACTTCGTACTCAGCATCCTTCGGTACATAATATGTAACCTCAGACTTGATATCTGAGTACTCCGATGTAAATACTGAATAACCGGTACCGTGACGTACCTCGTTCTTATATGTGTCCAAAGGCTTCCCTACAGGCTGCCAAGATGTGGTCCAGTAGTCACCTGTTGCCTTATCTCTTAAATAGATGTAACGTCCGGGCAGAGCCATCATAGAATTGAAACGATATCTTGTGATACGTCCGTTTGCTCCGCTCTTTACAAAGCTGTAACCGCCGGCATTATTCGAAATAATGGCACCGTAAGCGGGCGAACCAAGGTAATTACACCAGGGTGCAGGCGTGTCAGGCCTTGTGATTACGTACTCTTTGTTTTCCAGATCAAAATATCCGTACTGCATGTGATTTCCTCCGTGAAATGATATAATAAAAACTATATACATTATACAATCTATCCTCAATTATTACAATGTGATTTTTTGCAATCTTTCATAATAAAAAGTACAAGATAATACAAAAAAACAATGGGCCTGATATTCGTCAAACCCATTGTTTATTCTTAGTTAATCCACCATTTATCCTTATATTTTTCCGGTTGGTCATACTCTACCGTCTCCGAAATATGAGGTGTCAGTACATTTAATTCTTTTTCATCCGCTTTATCAGTAAATCTTCTGATAGAGTCATCCCATGCATGATCGGCTATGCAAAATGCACCCCAGTGTATCGGTACCACAGCCTTAGCACCGACTGTTTCTGCCATCTCCACAGACTCTTCGGGATACATATGACTGTAATGCCACTTATCGCTGTACTGACCGCATTCCATGAAGGCCAGATCAAAGTCACCGAAGCAATTATGTATCTTTTCAAAATGCTTACCGATACTTCCGTCGCCGCTGTCAAATATCTTATTGTTCGGAGTCTTTATAACCCAGGAGCAATACTCTGTCTGGTTCTGTCCGGTAAGCCTTCTGCCAGAGAAATGTCTTGAAGGTGTGCAGGTAAACTCAATACTGTCTTCCGAGTTCTCGATATCATCCACTATTGTACTTTCCCACCACGAAAGACTCTTGATCTTCTTAGCATCTATGCCCCATTTTTTAAGGTGTTTTTCAACACCGATGGGAACTATATATCTGTCCACTTTATGGTCAAGCTTCTTGATGGTACGGGGTTCCAGGTGATCATGATGATCATGCGTGATAAGTACGATATCGATATGCGGCAGATCATCAATACTCACCGGATTATCCGAAAAACGCTTAGGCCCCATTTTAGGGATGGGGAAAAATCTCTTAAACAATACAGGATCTATCAATATATTCTTTCCCGATACCTGAAGCAGTATCGATGAATGCCCGAACCAAGTGAATTTCAATTTCCCTTTTTCCGGCATATCAAAATCAGGTGTATATACAGGCAGCTTAACCTCAGGTCTACCCCCGTTAGTTGACACCTTTTCATTTGCCGGCATTCCGTCCGTTTTCCACTCATCGGGATATACGAATTTCTTACCCTTCATGTATCTGCATCTGGACTTATAGCTTTCTCTGTCTTCGTCCGTAACTTTCCCGCCAAATGCAGGATACAGCCTGAAAAACGCTTCTATACCGGCCGCTATACCAAATATTGTGATCAGTTTCTTATATATCTTTTTCATTGATCTTTGAATCCCGTTTCTGTTTCTTTATATTTTTGACTTGATAAACTCCCAATCAGGACAGTGCATATAGTTACAATTAGTGATCTCACAATCGCGATTCCATGGACGGTCAAAAATCATGACCTTTAGTTCCGGCATATGTTCAAAAAACCTAAATGCAAGCGGTGAATCCTCTATGGCATAATCAAACTTCATCCGGTAATAATCATCCAGGCTTAGATTATATTCACTCTTTACAAACGTCTTGTTCCTGTCATATTTATCAAGACAATATAACTTGATACGATTAAGTCCGTGCTCGTCAAGCCACTTTCTTGAGTCCTCATATGAGCTGAAAGGCCTCCCGGTTATGACATCCACCTCATGTCCCATATCTATCAGTTCATTAAGTACTTTTGACGCTCCCGGTGTCTCTTCAAAAGACCATAACACTTCCGGGCGGTGTCCTTCTATCATCAGTTGTTCATACTCACGATCCGTAAGTCCGAAGGAATCTTTAAGATTAAAGAAACGTACCTTTTCGTAAGGAACGGTTATCCCAAACATCCTTTCCACTATACCTGTAAAGGCTCTGGCCGTCTCGCATATACAGTCATCAAAATCAACATATATTCTCATCTTTATCTCTCCCGATCATTCATCGGTAAGATTTTACACTATCTAGTGAAATTTGTCCATACACGCTGTTCAGTATCGGGCAGACCTATATTCTCTTTTCCGGCAGCTATACTCTTCATAAGGAATACCATGTCGTTAAGTATAAGCACCTTTAATCTGTCACCCATAATTAAAACCTCCTGTGAAATATCTTTATGATGATATGTTATCACAGAAGGTTTTGTATTATCAATACAATAAAACAGTAATATATTGAATAAATATGTTATTACTTCTTAAATGCTGAAAGTGTGATCTTTGATGAAAGGCCCTTGGATGTCAGAAGTGTCTGGTATGCTTTCAGCTTATCAGCACTGACACTTACTTTACATGTGGCAGGTACATTCTTAAACGCACCCTTGGATACAGTCTTGCTTGTTAAAAGCTTGGTACGTATAACCAGTTTTTTAAGCTTTTTACATCCGTTAAATATGGTCTTTCTGATGTATTTAACTTTCTCAGGTATGGTGATCGATTCAAGTGATTTACATTTCTTAAATGCACTTTCACCGATAGTCGTAATGGATTTTCCCAGTATGACTTTCTTTAACTTGGTACATCCTGCAAACGAACCCTTACCGATCTTGGTCAGGTTATCACCGAGAGTGATCGATGTAATCTTAGTATTCTTCTTAAATGCTGATGAAGAAAGTGTCGTAACTTTGTAAGTAACCCCCTTTACCGTAATGGTTGAAGGTACGGTTACTGTATCTGATTTTCCTAAGTATGATATATATTCAACGTTATGCTTCTTGCTGCTGAATGAGGTAATCTGGTAGTTTGCGTTACTTGCAATATCAAAGATGATGTCGCCTACTTTAGGACCGTTTGAGGTATCCGAACCTGTACCTGTTCCTGTGGTGCCACCGCTTACACTACCACCTGTCGAACCACCTGTACTGCCGCCTGTGCTTCCTCCGGTGCTGCCGCTTACATTTCCGCCTGTAGAACCACCTGTACTGCCGCCTGTGCTTCCTCCGGTACTGCCGCCGCTTACATTTCCGCCTGTAGAACCACCTGTACTACCGCCTGTGCTTCCTCCGGTGCCGCCGCTTACACTACCGCCTGTCGAACCACCTGTACTGCCGCCTGTAGAACCACCTGTGCTTCCTCCGGTACTTCCTCCGGTGTTGCCGCCGCTTACACTACCGCCTGTTGTACCACCTGTACTGCCACCGGTACTTCCGCCTGTTGAACCACCTGTGCTTCCTCCGGTGGTGCCTTCATAGATGACACCTGTCATAGGATCGCCGGCCTTAAAGCTTATGGTTCCGTTGGAATTAATATAAGCAACTTTATTTACCTTATTAACATCATAGGTATTATTGATAACATTTACAAATTCCTGTTTTGTAACAGGGCCATAAGGCTCTATCTTCTTTTCGGATTTGGGTGCGTTAGGATCACCCTTGCCCATGAATATACGCCATGTTGCTGCCCAGCATACTGCCTCCCAGCGGGCCGGATCAACATCATAATAATCTATGAATTCATCACTTCGGCCGAAATCGATCTCACGACGATATCCGACATACTCAACAAAACTCATGACCATATACAGCATATCCTGAGTATCGATATATTCGCCTACGCCGAAGGTATCATCGATGAAATTGGGATAGCCCTTGCATACGGCATTTTTTTCGCCCCAAAGTAAAGCATTATAATATGATGTTTCGGGTACCACATCGGTAAATCTGGATTTTAATCCACTGACAGAAGGCTTTCCTGCCATCTCATACAGAGTCTCTACTACTGCTTCTCTGGTTATAAGCTTGGATGTATCAATGCCATCGAGATTCATTACAGGATGTGATACTACTACATCTTTTGTCTTATCAAACTTAAGAGTAACCTTATCATCTACAACCATGAAATATATATTGTCTCCGCCTGTAGATGTATCTCCACCGAGGTCTATAGTCCAGGAATGAGCCTGCCCACAGACAGCGGGGTTCTCTTTAACCTTAACACCTTCATTGTAAGTTTTTATAAGGAACTGGTTGTTACCGATATTAAGCTCGGTAAAGTCATTGATAAATACCTGTAAAAACTGAAGGTTGGGATTGTTTGAAATATCAAGTTTGTCTATAAAACAGTAAGCGCAGTCAAGATATACAAGCTTAGGATTATGTGAAACGTCTACACCCTCTAATTCCTCGTTGTAACTGCATATAAGTTTGGTAAGCTCGGGGTTATGGCTTACGTCCATCTTTATAACGTCATTGTTTGAACAATTATAATACTGAAGTCCCGGACATTTACTTACATCAATACTTCCGAGTCCCGGATTATCCCAGATATCAAGACGCTTCATCAAAGGACAGCATGTTACATCAAGTTTCTTAAAATGATTTCTGAATGCATCAAGATGCTGCATATTTGGGTTGTGACTTAGATCAAGTTCATACATATCGCAGTCACCGCACATCAGATGCTCTAACTTGGGATTCTTGCTCAGATCAAGTTTTCCTACAGGACTTGAATTACACTCGATATAAGACATTTCGGGGTTACCCGTAACATCGAGGTTAGTCAGATAAGGACAATAAAAACAATATACCCACTCCAGTGTCGGAGTTGATGAAAAATCAAGAGATGTGAAGTTATTATATGCAACCCATACTCCGGTGATCTCCTGATTACCGCTTAAGTCAAGCTCGGTAAGCTCGTTATGAGAAGCATATAATCCACGTAATTCAACAAGGTATTCTATACCCTTTAAAGATTTGATGCCAAGACCGTCAGCCCAGATATTTCTTGCATATATGATCTCGTCACGGCTAAGTGTGCCGTCCTTGTCCCTGTCAAATTCTCCGGATACGTAGGCTCTGAAGTTAGGATCAGGGAACGTACTTGAATTAATAGCTACAGGCTTGATATCTTCGTATTCAGCAGCTTTTGCGATATCAGCCCGGTTTTCGGCCATAAAAATACAGCCAAAGATCATAGCTGCAAGGCAGACTATGACCTTTAAAACATTACTCTTTTTCATTTTTGTTTTTCCTCCCCTTAATTAAGCCAAAAACTACAGCTCAAATAAAGTAATCTTCTTCTCCCTAATATACGTTTATGAAAATATAACGTTTTAATAGTATCACACATAAGGAAATATGTCAAATTTACTAAAACGTTTAACCCTTCATTTGGAGCTACGGGTCTGGTTATATCCTCACTTTGAACATAACATTTTCATAGCTTCATCAATATGTCCCACACTCAGTTCTTCTCTGATACGTGAACTGCTGACCACATCTCCGGCATACTCCACCATAGGTATAACATATACTTCAAAGCTGTACTCTTTTCCCAGAGTCGTTAAAGTATTTATATCGCCTACAGCTCCTTTTCCGAAACGGAAATTATCTCCGACCACTATAGCTTTGATCCCTAACTTACCGATCAAAACTAATTTAACAAACTCTTCCGGAGACAGATTCTTAGTTTCGCTGTCAAAAGGATAATCGATGAGCAGATCGATACCTAATCCTTTAAGCAGTTCTCTCTTTTCTGTTTTACTGTTAAGTCTTTTTCCGGTTTCGTTACTGAAGTAATCAAAATCAAAAGTAAAAACGGTACTCTTATATCCGTTAACCTTACAGAGCTCCAAGACCTTATCCAGTATCTTCCTGTGTCCGATATGGATACCGTCAAACTTACCTATCGTAACACAGGTATTTTCATATTTAAAATTTTTCCCTTGTATGATATCCATACAGACCTCCGGTTTTCTAAAACTACTTTTCTATTCTAACACAGTTTTATCATAAATGCATTATATATCTTTTAACCTTAAATTGAAACTACCGATCGGCAAAAAGAAAAGTCCAAGGCTCTAAAACCTTGGACTTTTTTATCAATATCAAACTTTAACCTTTGCCTTTTTATTTCTGTTTCTCCTGCTAAGTACGATACTCTGCAGAAGTATAAAGAAACAGAGCATTCCGCCGTTGGTGATATCCTGCCACCAGGGATCGTTTAATCCGCTTGATACAACTATCTTCTTGATCGTAGTCAGTGTCATTACACCAAAGAAAGTACCGGCCACATTACCTACACCACCTGTAAGAAGTGTACCGCCTATGATGGATGCTGCTATGGCGTTCATTTCCATACCTAAAGCGTTGGTGGAATTGCCGGCACCGGTATGCATCATGAATACAAATCCTGAGATACCGCTTAAGAGTCCGCTTATCACATATGTTAAGAAACGCGTTCTCTTAACATTGATACCTAGCATGAGTGCACTTTGCTGATTACCGCCCATTGCATAGAAGCAGCGGCCGAGACGCACATATTTTAGTAAGATAAATATAGCTATCAGGCAGACAAAAGCTATAACTACACCAAGCTCCATTTTAGCAGTGATAAGATTTCCGTTATTTGCTGTATATCCGAGCCAGGGGATCTCAATCTTTATACTGCGTAATTTGGCGAAGCTTTCATGTGATACTTTTTGAGGATTATTGGAAAGTATCGTTGTCATACCTCTGGCAAAGAACATACCTGCCAGTGTAACGATGAACGGCTGTATCTCCAGATAACTTATAAGGAATCCGTGTACCAGGCCGAATGCAAGACCGATACCTAAAGCCAGTAATATCGATACTATGATATTTCCGTCATTATTGAGATACAGTACACAGCTCATTACTACAAGTGAAGTTACAGCACCGACACTGATATCAATACCTCCGCCTATCATGACTATGGTCAGGCCGCATGATACGATGATCAGACTCGCATTATCATTCAGCATATCACATATCTGCTGAAAATGTAAGAAACCGCCTCCCAAAAATCCCATAGCTGACAGATACATGATAACGAAGATACCGATAGTGATGGTCATCAGGAGCTGGGTATCAGAAAAGGGCTCCCTTTTTATTAAATTCTTTCTCATACTTACTCAGCTCCTTTCACGCAAGCGTTTGTTTTTTTTGCACGAAGTTTTGTCATAAACTTACCAAACCTTGCCTTTACAACAGGAGAACCGATGACCACCAGGAGAATTATGACGATTGCCTTGTAGGCTTTGACATCTGTCGATGATACTTTCATTGCATATAACGTAATGGTAAGTGTCTGGATAACATATGCACCTATGATACTTCCACCCACCTTAAACTTTCCGCCTCCGAGATTGTTACCGCCTATAGCAACTGCCAGGATCGTATCCATCTCGATATCGACCAAGAGTGTTTCATGGTTGATCAGTCCCAGACGGCTTACTCCGATACAGCCTGCTGTCGCTACACACAATCCAAGTATTATAAACGAAAGCAATTTTATTAATGTCGAATTGATACCGTTAAGTCTTGCTGCACTTCCGTTGATACCAACCGACTGTGTCAATAATTCCAATGACGTAAAATGAAATACAAGCTTAAATATAACCGCGACAGCTAAAACTATCAAAACAGGCGTCGGTATCGGTACACCGGGGATAAATCCGCCTATGGCAGTTACTATCGAACTGCTGAATGTGGGTGTGGCACCGCCGTTGATCCAATAAGCTATCGAACGTCCGCATGTATAAAGGATCAGTGTCGCTATCATGGGCTGTATCTTAAATACAGCTACCAACGTACCGTTAAATGCCCCGAAGCACATAGCTACGATACATGCGAAAAGAAAAGCAAGTATAACTCTTCCGCCGGATATGGTCTCACCCGCTTTTAATACCTTAACGAATGCACTTCCGGCTATAGCGGCAGCTGCGCCTACACTGATATCCTGTCCGCCGCAGGCTGCTGTAACCAACGTCATACCCATGGCAAGTATCGCAAGTTCGCTTGCACCGTTTATGATACTTATGAGGTTACCTGAAAATACATTGTTTCCTTCGTTGTTCTGTGTGATCTCGATACTGAAAAATGATGGGTCTCTGAAAAGGTTAAACACTACTAGTATTATGATGGCTATAATAGGGATCGTAAGCTGTCCGAGACCGTTGCTAAATATATTTTTAAAACTCTTTTTCATATTTATGCTTTGCCTCCCGCTATAGTTTTCATTACCTCTGCCTGATTAAGGTCATCACCCTTCAGTTCTCCGACTATATGCCTGTCACGCATGACGATAAGACGGCTGCATGTACGTAACATCTCTTCTACTTCCGAAGATATAAAAGTAACACTTACACCTTCTTCGGCAAGTTTAAGTACAAGCTTCTGTATCTCCAGTTTTGTACCGACATCGATACCACGGGTCGGTTCATCAAGGATCAGATAATCAGGATGAGTTAAGAGCCATCTCGCAAGTATTACCTTCTGCTGATTACCGCCGCTAAGTGACCCTACCGGAGTTTCACGGTTTGCGGTCTTTATCTGTAATACCTTGATATATTCATCAGCAAAAGCTTCCGATTCACTCCTGCTTATGGGCTTAAAGAATCCGTTCATTACCTGCAATGCAAGTATGATATTTTCTCTTACGGAAAGCTCAGCTATGATACCGTCACGTTTTCTGTCTTCCGCAAGATAGCCTATACCATGTTTCATTGCATCTATAGGTTTCGTGATCTTTGCAGGCTTACCCTTTATGTGCACGATACCGCCTGTTATTCTGTCCGCTCCGAATATGGCTCTTACGCTCTCACTTCGTCCCGAACCGAGCAGGCCGGTAAATCCGTTAACTTCACCCTTACGTATCTTGAAATTAAAAGGATGTGTCTGAGTACTTGACAGTGTCGAGGCTTCATAAAATACTTCACCCTCTTCTTTTTCACTGTCAGTGTTTTCTTTAAGGGAACTAAGTTCATCAAGATCTTTACCGATCATCTTGGATACAAGCTGTACCTGAGGCAGTTCTTCGGTACGATATTCTCCGACTAACTCACCGTTCCTCAGTACCGTTATACGGTCACTTACCTCATATACCTGCTCTAAGAAATGGGTAACGAATATGATGCCTACTCCCTGTGCCTTAAGATCTCTCATAAGCTTAAAAAGCATATTTACTTCTTTGTCATCAAGTGATGAAGTAGGCTCATCAAGGATCAATACCTTACATTTCATATCCACCGCACGTGCTATGGCCACCATTTGCTGGATAGCCAGCGAACAGCGTCCCAGCTGCTGTGTACTTCTGGCAGGAATCTCGAGCTTTGTAAGTATCTCGTCAGCTCTTCTCTCGTATTCCCTGCGCCTGATCCATGCACTGTCTTCACGGCCTATATACATATTTTCAGCCACAGTCAGATTAGGACACAGAGTTATCTCCTGGTACACAGTACTGATACCGCTGTTCTGGGCATCCTGAGGGGAATGTATGAAAACTTTGTTATCGTCTATAGTTACTTCACCGTCGTCCATCTGATATACGCCGGTAAGGATTTTTATCAAAGTTGATTTTCCTGCACCGTTTTCACCCATAAGGGCATGGATCTCGCCTTTTCTTAAGGTGAAATCTACATTATTAAGTGCAAGTACGCCCGGAAATTCTTTCTTTATATGACGCATGGTAAGCAGAACCTTGCCATCCATACCTTTTCCTCCTAGTATTAGTCAACCATTTCCCGGTCGACACGTGATATAAAAAGCGCAGTTGGACTGTTATAACCAGCCCAGCTGCGCCATCTGCATAATCAAATATTAATCACCTAAACCATAGGTATCGATGTCACTCTGGGTAAGAGTCTTAGCGTCAAATCCTTTTTCTACGCTATAGATGATCTTGTCAGTAACAGTTCTCTTGCCCTGGATTATATCGCTGATAACCTGAGCCTGGAAAGGACTGCACTGTCCGTCATAGTTCCACTTTCCTGCAAGAAGTTCTCTAAGAGCCCATCTGTTGCAGTCAAAGCCCATAACTATAACCTTACCGTCAACGCCGTGAGTGATACCGTTTTCATCGAGTGCTGCTACAGCACCCTTTGCCATACCGTCATTCTCTGCATATATTACATTGAAATCAGCCTTGCTGTTGATAACTGATTCAACGATCTTCTTAGCTTCTGCTTCATCCCATGTAGCGGTCTGCTGAACAACCTTATTCATCTTGCCTGATGCAAACTGAGCATCAAGAGCACCTGTACGTCCGATCTGAGCGTCGGAACCCATAGCACCCTGAATATGGATTACATTGTATACAGGAAGATTCTGGTCTAATAACCACTTAACTGCTGTATCGCCTTCGATAGCCATATCAGAAACAACTGCTGCTTCGTAAAGGCTTTCATCAACATTAAGCATACGGTCGAAAATAAATACCTTAACGCCTGCTTCCTTAGCATTCTTTAAAACATCATCCCAACCTGTTGTCTCAGCTGCAGATACAAGAAGGTAATCAACACCCTCTGTGATAAAGCCCTGTGCTGCCTGAAGCTGATCATCATTCTTCTGGCTGTAGAAGGTCTTAAGATCATATCCGTTTGCCTCAGAGAAAACTGTCTCCATGTCCTTTACGTTAGCTTCACGATAACCGGACTCTGAAGGGGGGTTGTTAACAACGCCGATCTTGATCTTGCTGTTAGAAGTATTTGTTGAATTTGTGGTACCTGTGTTTGAACTTCCACCCTTGTCAGAGCTTCCGCCCGAGTCTTTTGAACATGCTGCACATACAACCATGCTCAGTACAAGTGTTGCAACGAGTAATAATGTTTTAACCCTTTTCATTTAAGATTTTCCTCCTTCTTATATAGCCTTGCGGCTTTATGAGCATACTCTAACATATCTCATATAGGAGGTAAATCAATATAGATTTTGTCTTGGTTGAATATTATTTCGTAATATTTCCGTAATATTCAAAACGGTTAAATATCATTTTACTCAGGTAGATTTTGATACTGATTTCTGTAATCGGTGGGTGTTATACCCACATTTTTCTTAAAAATATAGCTGAAATAATGTGAATCATTATAACCGACTTCACTTGCTATCTGTGATGCTTTTTCATCGGTTGTCCTGAGTAATTCCTTTGCTTTATTTATACGTAAGTACATAAGATATTCCGTAAAGGTCTGTCCGCTCTGCTGTGAAAACACAGTAGAAAACCTGGAGTTACTCATGCTTACTTCTTTTGCCACATCCTGCAGCATAAGGTTGGGATCAGAAAAATGATCAAGCATAAAAAGTTTGGCATCGCTTATAACAGCGGATTCCTTTCTATCCTGATCCACATCACCCATCTCCCTTACACCTAAGATTATGGAACGTTTATCCTTACGCTCTACTATAAGGTGCCTGATATGACGTGCCGCCTTAAAACTAGAAAAGATACTTTCGGGCCGGTCAACTATATCACCGATACCTACTCTTATCTCCTGACATTCAAGTCTTTCCAGTTCCTGTACGAGGGAGCTTGCAAAAGCATATGCTCTTTCTTCGGTTTCAGCTACGGTTTTACCAAGTACCAGAAGTCTTGCCCCCGTTCTGCTTGAGGTAGCAAATACTATACCGCCGCTGTTGGCTGCTAAGTTATATGCAGCTTCAAGTCCTGTCTGCAATGGCGTAAATGCTACATCTATCACAGAATAAAAAGGTGATGCCAAGTTGTGTCCCATGGAGCTTAACTGTTTTAATACATTTCTCGAATCCTCTTCTGTGGATTCTTCATTATAGAAAACACCTATAAGCTTTTCCTTTAGGAACTTATCGTCCGACTGCATACGTGCCCTTAAGCTTGCTGCATGCTCCAAAGTTTTTCTTTCCTCTAAAAGCTGTGCACTTACCTTATCAAGTACTTCTTTAAGCTTATCCGATGTAACCGGTTTTAACAGGTATTCACGTACTCCGAGCTGTATACACTGACGGGCATATTCAAACTCATCATAACCGCTAAGTACAATTATACCGATCCATGGCATCTGTGAACGTAATGTCCTGCACAGCTCCAGTCCGTCCATAAAAGGCATTCTTATATCTGTGATAACTATATCCGGATTTGTATCTCTGATGATGGGCAGAGCCATCTCTCCGTCGGGAGCCTCACCTACCAAAGTATAAGGTGTTTCATCCCACGGAAAGGATTCTCTTATCCCTTCCCTTATAACTATCTCGTCATCAGCCAGAAACACTTTCATTTTCAAAAATCTCCTCTCTCTTTCTGCATGGTACAGAGAAGCTTACATCCGTACCCGCAGCGCTGCTTTCTATGGTAAGACCTTCGGTCTGATTGTAATAGAGTCTGATCCTTAAGTTAACATTTACAAGGCCGAATCCTCCGCTTGCACCACCCACGGTGGGCTGCTCTTTTTTCATGCGGTCGTTAAGAGCAGTCAGCTGTTCGGGTGTCATGCCAACGCCCGTATCACTTACCTTGAAAGTCAGCATACCGTTTTCTTCTCTGGCGGAGACACTGATATGTCCGCCGCCTCTCTTTATCTTTACACCATGGTATAATGCATTTTCAACCAGCGGCTGTATAAGCAGTTTTAATATATAGTAGTCACCTATCTCATCGGGGATATCGATACTGTAGCTCATGATATCACGGTATCTTGTCTGCTGAATCTTAAGATATCCTTCGATATGCTTCTTTTCCTGACTGATGGGTATCCAGTCGGCACCTGCAGAAAGACTTATACGGAAGAAATCACTTAAAGCGCTTGTAAGCTGTATTACCTCATCCTTTTCTCCCGCTTCCGCTTTCCATACTATGGCATCAAGTGTATTGTACAAAAAGTGAGGATTGATCTGTGCCTGCATGGTACGAAGCTCTGCTTTTCTCAGTTTCTTTGCATCAAGTACACTCTTTTCCATCATGGAATTAAGGTTCTTGGCCATGGTATTAACCTGCGTTGTAAGGTTTCTCAGCTCCGTAACATCAGTATCGGCCAGTCTTGCATCAAGAGTACCCTGTGAAAGCTTTTCAGCAGCTTCCTCAAGCTTTTCTATGGGTTTTCTGACAAATGCGGCTGTGGATTTAACAGCCCTGTTTCTGACAAGCAAGCATACAAGTACTATGATAACCTCAGCTATGGCTGTTACGATAATAATGATACGCAGGCTCACGCTCATGGTACCGGCTAAAGCGATCTCCTGAGCTATATATTCGTTCAGCATACTGTCAACCAGTGCGGATACACGGTTGATCTCAACGTATATAGTCTCGTTATTAATAACAGGTACCTGAGAAGCGATGTTTTCTTTCAGACGGTCCACATAGTTCTCAAGTGTCTGCATGGTACGACTTGCAACTATCAGTGACAGCCTGTTCTCCGAATCTGTCTCATTTGTGATCGTGTTTATAATATCATTTACTTCGTGTATTTTTAAATATATCTTGCTGTTATCGATGCTGTCACGTCCGCTTATTATATCCCATGCAGCTCCCGGTATGTCGTTGACTACCGGAGACTTAAGGTTCGCTATGGTTTCCATCCTTTTGATGGAACTGTGATATTTGCCGGCATATATAAGCATCAGTACCAGGCTTAATACTATAGGGATCACAAGCATAAAAACGAGCTTATGGCTGAGGTCGTTTATCTGTCCGAGTATGCTCTTTTCCTTTATAACCTTGTTGGTCTCCATCCTTATATCCTCAATAACCTCTGGGTGCTATCTGTGAAGTGTCCATCTCATCACTGAATACCTGTTCTTCAGGATGTATCGTATCCATTACGGATTCACCGTTCTTAAGCTTCAGTGCTGTTTCCATAAGCAGTTTGCCGAGCTTTGGTGTACACTCGACTATACAATTGATCTTGCCCTGTTTAAGCACATCGATCGCTTCCTGACCGCCGTCTATAGATATGATGATCATGTCCTTACCCGGCACGAAACCTGCCTTTTCTATCTCGGGTATTGCACCCAAAGTCATCTCATCATTATGTGAAAAAAACACATCGATGGTATCTCCGTACGTCTGAAGCAGATACCTCATGTTTTCGGCACCGCGGCTTTTAAGAAAATCACCGTCTATACTTTCAAGTACCGTCATACGGGTATCCCCTGATATCGCATCCATAAAGCCAGCCTGTCTCTGTCTCATGGGAGTGGAATTAACAGTACCTGTGATCTCAACGATGTTTACATACTCCAAGCCAAGACCGTCAACCTTTCTTATAAGGTATTCCCCTGCCATGTAACCTTCATGATAAAAGTCGGCACCGATCAGACATGTAGTCAGGCCTTTTTTATCGGTACTTATATCCCTGTCCACCAGGATCACAGGTATACCGGCATCTTTAGCTTCTTCTAACACGTTATCCCAACCGTCTTCTACTATGGGTGAAAACGCGATAACATCAACTTTATAAGCTATAAATTTTCTTATGGCTGCTATCTGGTTTTCCTGCTTCTGGTTTGCATTTTCAAACATGAGATTAATGCCGGACTTTTCAGCGGCATCCTCTATATCCTGAGTATTACCGATCCTCCATGCACTCTCGGAACCTATCTGGCTGAATCCAAGTAAGAGTCCCGGTTCATCCTTCTCGTCAGATTCCTTCCCACATGCGGAAAAACATGTGACTGCAAATGCAATAAATAACATCAGGAAAAATCTTTTCATATTACACCCCTTAAAACCTCAAACATAAACCTTCAATCCTTAAACCGTTAAAACCGTAAAACCCCAAATTTCAAATAAAAGATATCATTCTTTGGTGGAAATAAATACCTTGAGCGGTCTGTACAGCTTACGCTCTTCCACCCACTCATATAATGCCTTAAAATCATTGTGGCTGTCATATACTCGGTTAATTGGATCAGCCACCTCTATATACTCCTTAAAATGTCTCATACGCATCAGATTGCCGTTTAAAAGCACACTGTCATACTTTTCCTTACAATGCAGTGCCGGATACTCCATAAAGCAGGTATCTGCGGACAGGAGGACATTCTTTATCTTTTCGCAAGATGTATTGTTATCGTTTTCCCCGGAATTAGCTTTCGCAAATATCTCTTCCAGCTCTGCAAGACTATGACTGTCCTCTATAGTAAATGCTCCCGACCTGGTACGAAGCAGTCTTTCCATACAGCCTCCGCAGCCGAGCTTTCTTCCTATATCCGCACATATGGTCCTGATATACGTACCCTTTTCACATGCGATCCTTAATGCCACACGTATCACAGGTATATCCTTGTTCTCATCCTTTCGGATGTCATTGTTTTCCCAGTGCCATCTTCCTTCCTCGGGATCGGGCTCTTCTGCAAACTTTGCAAGACTCGTATCCGGGTAAGGTGTAAATACTTCCTTTTGTGAGAGCAGACACCTCGTAATGTCAGAGATGATCTCTATATTTGATACATGTACCTGCTTTGCCTCACGATCTATCTCCACACCTTTTCTGGCCAGGTCGTAATATCTTTGTCCGTTGATCCTGGTAGCGGAAAACATCGGAGGCACCTGCGATATATCACCTTCAAAGCTTTTTACCGCTTCCATGATCATATCATCGGTTATACACGATACATCCCCGCTTGATACGATCTCGCCCGTAGCGTCTTCTGTATTGGTCTCTATACCGAGCAGAAGTATCGTCTCGTACTCCTTACCCTTTTCGGTAAGTAATTCACAAGCCTTGGTCACAGCACCCAGACACATGGGTAATACACCTGCGGCAGCAGGATCCAGAGTACCTGTATGTCCTATATGTTTTTCTTTGGTTATACCACGCAGTCTTGCCACCACATCATGCGAGGTATAGCCTTTTTCTTTGTAAACATTAATAATTCCGTCCATTTAATTACCACCTAAAACAGCCGAAGCCTTGATCCATACTGCAGGCCTGATCGCATATTCTTCATTGTATTCACAATGATATCTCACAATCCTGTCCGTATCGGAAACCGCTTCTGTCACACTGTATACATATAATACGTTATCTTGAGCCTTATTCATGATGACTGTTTTTCCGCGGTAGCCATTTACATCACGTAATACCCATTCATCAGGAATATCTGTAATACTCTTTTTATATTTCTCAAATTCTTCCTCTGATAAAAGGAATATCATATCATCATATTCCGATGTATCAGTCGTTATATGATAAGGTATGATCACATCCTTCTCAATGTCACTGAATTTCTTTAAAAAGGTTCCGTTAAGCCACTTTCTTATATCACTCTGACCCCAGTCATATACGGGAAGCTCTTTTAAGTTCTTGCCAAGCTGGTCATCACTGAAAAACGTTCTGGTATCTACCTTTTCCGAACAAAGGAGCAATACTTTATCGTCCTCAACAGCAACTATATCCCATTGAAGTTTCTTACCGCCGTAGGTTCCCATCTCCACTTTGACATCCGCATACTGATTCATCTTCTTTATTTCTGCTTTGATCGATTTAGCACTAAGTGTGGATACCTGTACAGGCAGCTTATACAATGCATTGTAAGTCAATACATACAGATAATTACCATAGATTTCTATATCCAAGATCTCATTCTTCGTACATGGAAGCTGTATCTTCCTGCAGGACGAAAATCCATCAGCAGAAAGGTAAAAATAATCACCCTCCAAAACTACTGACCAGCCCTTATTGGTATTGGCACATGCATATCCCGGGTTATACATATCCGTAACAAAAGGAAGTAAAATCCTTGTTTTTTCACCTTTACTGTTTATCAGGTAAGAACCGGAATTGCTTTCAGCACTGAGCAGACAGTATTTTACCTTTATCTGATCGTTTATACTTGTCTTGGCAGTGATAACACTTCCATATACTATTTTGCCTGTTCTGTTAAACTCACTTTTGATATCGCCTTCTATCGGGAAATCAACATAATATCTTTTTTCACTGCCTGTTTCCCCATATGTGGCATGATAAGTATCATCATCGGCCCAGCAAAAAGTGTAGAAACGCTCATATCCGCCGATATAAGCATCCCTGTATTCATTTTTTGCAATCTGAGTAAGTTTACCGAATTCTTTAGTTGAGCCGGTACTTAAGAAGTATTCCGTGATATATTTGGTTTTTCTGTTGTACGTGCTGGTATTTCCGAAATCCTGCAACACATATAACCTTATGCCTGACTTTTCTACCACCATATACATGTCGATATCAAAACCATAAGCATATTCACTCATATCATATTGCAGAGAGTCGATAAAATATAATTCTTTCAATGAATCAAGCGAATTACCATAGTAACCGATAGGCTTTTTAACATTAAAAGTGGTGAGACCGTTTTTATTATCTCCTTCTTTATCACTCAGCTCGAAAGAAACCATCTTATACATATAGTAAAACTTGCCATTAGCTTTAGAGAGGCACGGTAATGCACCGTTACTGAAAATACTGTAAGTATCTATGGTATCCGAGAACATCTCATATACTTTATATGATTTAAAATCCTTTGTCTCAGCAATATAATATACTACATTTTTCTGATATCCGTAATCAGAATAATCATTAGCATAAAAACAGATATAAAACCTGTTATCCCATTGCGACATATCATAGCAATTGATATCCGCGCTCTTGCTTAAGTCAAGCTTTTCCCTGATCTTTTGTTCTACGTCGCATTTATACAGTTTTTTCCCATTCTTACTGTATAATATCTGGTACTTATAATCTATCACACATAGCTGTGCCACATATTTTCTTGATCTGGCAGGACATATAACCTTGTTGATCTTATAAGAGATATCTACTTTCTTAAAACTTTTGTCAACATCAGCCACTACAGATTTTATAAGCTTATCACTATCCTGAGCGGCTTTTGTGGATATACCGGCAGGTAAAAATGACATAAATACAGAAATTATAATTAAAGAAACAAAAATTCTTTTAATGACGTTCTTCTTATTATTTTTTTTCATACCTGCCTCCTCTTATTTGCTTTATGATATCCCTTATTCTTTTCAGATAACATGTTTATAGTTACGCATATACATAATAATTATACAATAATATCCTTAAATTTCAAACTATAAATTTAATTCGTTAAATAAAAAAAAGCCTTTCCTATCATCTAAATAGGAAAGGCCAAAATTCATAAATCAATAATCAAGACCGTCTAATAAACCTGAGAGATCATTTATATCATATTCTGTTGCGTTAAGAGCTTCTGCAGGTATCTCAATCTCGGGACAGTCTGTTTCGAATTCTATATCATACTTGGACATTACTACATTCATGCCATCTATTTCTTGTTCCATAGGAGCATCGAGATGCATCTTATATCCTGTAACTCTACCTTCTGTATCAAGATATATCTCACAATCAAGTATGTACTTAAGCCCCTCTTCTTCCACACACAGCTTACAGGTTACTGTATAACCGGAAGTAGTCTCTACTATATATGCATCTTTAAGGAATTTAGCATATTCTTCATAGTCATTGTCAAAAGGAGAGCCTAATGTAACTATATCATCTTTGCTCTTCTTCCATGTATTTCCACCGTCATAGCTGGTATAAGACTCTGTTGTTCCATCATCATTTCCCACCGAATAAGATTCGATATTAGTATTACTGCCATAAATATCGGTATATGAAATCACATGCAGGATTTTACCATTTACCTGAATTGTTTCATTCGAGATTACATCCATGTTCATCCCGCCAATATCCATACTCATTTCCGAATCCAAATACAGATATCTCTTTTTACCATGTGATGCATTTGATATTGCCTTGGCCAAATCTAAAATTTCATCATCTGAAAGAATTTTACCATCCGTAAGAATACCGGACAGATCCATATCATCGATATCGTCATCTATTGCAGGCTCGGGTGTGGGTTCGGCTGTAGGTTCGGGTGTCGGATCAGCAGTAGGTTCGGGTGTCGGATCAGCAGTAGGTTCAGGTGTCGGATCTACGGTAGGTTCGGGTGTAGGATCCGTAGTGGGCTCCGGAGTAGGATCTAAAGTAGGTGCAACCGTAGGAAGTGAAATATCACCTTCTTTGCCGCTACCATTTATATCATTTTCCCCAACAACACCTGCTGTAGGAACATCTGTAACAGCTACGGTAGGAACATCTGTTATAGCATCGGCAGGCTTATCCTCATCGGGAGTATCTGTAACGGTACGTCTGCCGCCACGCCTGTCATTATCCTCCTCAGGCTCATCCTTACCACATGCGGTAAGTACAAGTATAAGGCACAGCATTACAGCCAATAACTTAAATAATTTCTTTTTCATTTTCTTAACCCTTTCTTATAAAAGCAGTATTTTTTGTTTCTATATATTTGACGCACATATAGTTATACCGGTTCCATCAAATTTAAACACTGCCTATGTATGCGACAGACCTGTTAGCTATGGATACTATCCCTTTATTGACATATCTGTCAAATGTAACTTCGATAGCATTAATATACTTCGTATAATCCTTATCGCCATCCTTTAGCGAATATGACCCTGACAGACTCCTCGCTATAAACCTTTCCCTATCAAGATACAGCGGATTGTCAAAAGCTACATACTCGTATTTGTCATCAAAGAAATCACGTATACGCTGATCATCCTTCTCTATACCGCCGCTAAAGCCTTTAAAGTCGGGGCAGAACTTGCGGTAGATCTGATATAGTTCCTTATTCAGCGCTTCATCCATATCTCTGACATTCCAGATCAGGAATACCTTACCGTCCGGTTTAAGGATACGCTTGCACTCATTATGGAACTTCTGTACATCAAACCAGTGAAATGCCTGGGCGGTAGTTATAAAATCCACACTGTTATCATCCAACGTGGTGTTTTCAGCCCCTCCGTTTACCGAACAGAAACCGGCATATCCACCAAGCTCTTCTTCAGCCACACGCCGCATATCATCATTGGGCTCAACACAGTATACCGTACTACCTTTATCCATCAGATGCTTCGCAAACTTACCTGTGCCGGAACCTATATCGGCTATGACGGACTCCTTCGCCATACCATATATGCCATACATGCATTCTATTAGTTCCGCAGCATACCCCGGCCTACCTACAGTATAGTCATCTGCATACCCGTCAAATTTCTTTGTTGTATCCATAGATACTCCTTTATATATATGTCTAATACACGATTACACAGTATTATATATGTTTATTCAAACAAAGGCAAGTACTTCATTTAATATAAGATTATTGTCGATAAAATATAAATACCGAAAACACAAAAACACGAAGGGTTCCACTCCTTCGTGTTTTCTTAAAAAGCAGTTATTCATCCGGTGTTCCTTTGTTTTTATCCTTTAGTTTAATACATATTACCGTGAGTACTACAGCTGCTACAAACGCCAGTACCGCTACCAGTACATATCCACCCACATCCGCCGACAGCATCGAGTTTCCTGTAAATCCGGCATCGGCAACAGGATGCAGTTCACCCTCGATCAGATATATCCAGCCGATAAGAAAGGCCAGCAAGCCTAAAGACACAGTTCCGAGTGCTTTTAATACCGCTTCTTCCGCTTTTCTCCTTTTCTTAAACGCCAGATCATGCATCATACTAATCCTTTGTTCTATCGTTTTCATTATAATTACCACCTTTATGTAAATATGAATTACGTTCAAATATACCCTTACATAAATTAAGAGTCCCGTTTTGGATAAAATCCAGACGGGACTTAAAAGTTAATCTTTTTATTTTTTTTTGTTTTATTTTCTGACAATTTGCTTAAATGTATACATACAACTTATATTATGTACGTGCTTTAATTACCGGTCCTATACGTTTTTTCATGATCAATACAAATATTACGGTTACTATGGGGAACATATATCCTATATTTGCCAATAGTCCAGGTTGAGATACCATGATATTGAATGAAGCATGGAATATGATAGATATGGTCAGAAGTCCAAGTGTACCGGCCAGTCTCAGCCACAGTTTTTCCCATACCGACTGCATACCGAACATAACAACCAGTCCGGTCACCACATGCATCGTACCTGTACCAAATCCGCGTATCAACAGATGCTGTATATTGGATGTATCATTACCAAGCAGATAACATACGTTTTCAAATGTTGCAAATCCTATCGCTACCGTTATGGTGTTACCGATCATCCTGTTCTTGGGAGGTTCAAATACCAACAGATAAAAGATAACCGGCAGCAGCTTCATTATCTCTTCAACCGTAGGAGATATCTCAACAGATGCGATAATGGTATCCATTCCGTATGCATAGGCTATGAAAGTATTTATGTACGAAGAAAGCAGACACATAGTCATCCCGCTAAGCAAAAATACCATCATTCTTCTACGGTAAGAATCCAGGCAGAAAATAGCGACGATCATAGGAGCCGCAAGACATATATAAATATTTTCTATATAGTTCATCCTTCGCTCCTTGATGCAGACTGTGCTTCATCCGATGACATATCTGCGTTTGTCAACGGAGAACCGACTATTTTTTCTACGGAAGGAATGAATAAGAAAAACGATAATGCCAGCATCAGATCACACCAGTAGTAAGGATTACTCCAGCTTTCTTCAAAGAAGAAACAGGATACGGTCCATGTGATATATTCTAGAGAACAGAATATAAATGAACTGCGATACAGCCATTTGGCGGGATAATTCTTGCCGTACTTTTCCTTATAGAACATCGCTCCTTTTGCCGTCTCACGCAGTAATATCCACATCAGCAGTGCACATATGACATTACTGAATACATCTCCTTCGGAATAAATAATATATCCGACAGCTACCGCAAAAGTAAATACCGGTATAATATACAGTATCTTATATTTCTTCTTATCCATTTCCTTATCTCTGATATTTTGCAGCAGCAATGTTAAAAACAGATAAGATACATACCATGCAATCTCTGATATATGGCTGAGGGGCTCATCTGCAAATACTATGAAGTATAATTCATAATAAAGCGCGGAGAAAAAGTACAGAACATGAAAAAGAAAGAGCAGCATCCACTCTCTTTTCTTGGTTTTAACTGCTCTTAACGTATCAATGATTACACAGATCAATAATATAGCTATAAATATAGAACTTTCTATAATTACTACCATTATTTATCCTCTTTTTTAGGTTCTTCTTTTTTCCACTTGTTTAAACGATAACAGAATATGGTAAGTATCACGCCGAGTACAAAAGCACATATACCGACTACTATGTAGTTAAGTGCATCCCCGTCAGTGAAAATACTTCCAAACATAACATCCGCAGATCCGTTAACTGTACCCACACCGGAGATACCCGAGATACCCGGAAGGATAAATACGATAAAGAACATGGCAGCAGCTGCAACCAGGCCGGCACATACATAATAAATCTTTGCTTTTGCTTCTCTTTCATTATGCACTGTCATAGCTGCTCTTTTATGCATTTCCGCTATTCTTTGTTCATTAGATTTAAGCATAACCTGAATATCCCTCCTTTTCCAGTTCTCGTTTCAGGACCACCTTGGCCCTGGTAAGCATATAATCTACTTTTTTCTTTGAAACATCCATGATATCCGCGGTCTGATCATAACTTAACTTTTCAAAATACACCAGCCATACAGCCTCACGAAGATCCGGATCAAGTCTTCCTATACATCTGTGCAACGCTTTCTTCTGTTCATCGTTACACAGCTTATCTTCAAAGTTTTCACCATCGGATGTGCATTCTTCATTAAGGTCATCAAGACTAAATACCTTTAATCTTTTCTCCTTGACATACAGGTGATATACCAGGTTGTGACCTGTCCTAAACAGATAAGCTTTAAATCCATGCTTTATCTTTGGCTTTTTCGCCATGATATTGGCAAAAGCCTCTATCATCAGATCTTCCGCATCTTCAAAACTTTGCAGATACCCCTTCAGATACGCGGTCAGAGCATCCCCATAGCGAACCATGAGCTCATCATAACATTCTGTATGACCTTGCAAAAAAAGCATGTAAAGCTCTTCATCGCTTTTCATGGGACCTCCTTGTACTTGTATGTTCTGTATTTGTATGTTTTGTATACGATTTAAATAATTATTGAGCAGAGTTTAATTGTTTGGAAATTTCTTTGGTCAGCGAATTGATACAGTCATGTACTGATCCGTACATAGTACATCCTGCAGCTCTTACATGGCCGCCTCCGTTAAACATAACGGAAATCTTGCTGACATCAACTATAGAATTTGACCTTAAACTGACCTTCCACTCTCGTTTCTTACCTTCTTTAAGCAGTATAGCTACTTCTACGCCCTTGGTGACTCTGAGCTGGTCTATGATACCGCCCATATCGTTGTTGGTAATACCATAAAGCTTCTGTACCTCGCAAGGCACATAGGAAACGATAACCTGCCCATCCATGAGCAGTATACTTTCCATAAGGCATCTGCCTAAGATCTGGTTCTGTACATAAGTCTTCTCATAAAAAGTCTTGTCTATGATATCGCCGGGGATAACACCTTTTTCGATAAGCATACCGGCAGTCTCCATAGTCTTTCTGGTCACATTGGAATGCTTAAACACTCCTGTGTCATGCACTATACCCAGATATAAACAATTAGCGGTATTAACATCTATGTACTCTTCACCGAATACCGAAGCCAAAAGCTCTGTGGTAGCGGCATCTGTGGGTACGATCATGTTCTCGTTTGCATACCCTGTATTGGTGGGATGATGGTCAAAACAATATGTATAATCAGCATCCTTAAAATACTTATATCCATCACCTAGTCTCTCTGTATCACCGCTGTCCAATGCAAAAAAGACATCATACTTATCAGCATCCGGATAACCGGTGATCACCTTGTCAGTTCCGTTCAAAAACAGAAATTCCGGCGATACTTCCTCTAAATAAACATCGGCTTCCTTGCCGAATCTGTATAAAATATAATTGTAAAAACCAAGACATGACCCGATACAATCACCGTCAGGTCTTACATGTCCGCAGATACCGATTCTTTTGGCATCTGCTATTCTCTTCCATAATCCTTCTAAATTCATATTACCTCCGGTATGTCAAAAGAACCGTTCTCTTTAACACACCTCAATTAAATCTCTTCCTCATCATCGGATTCAACATCATCGATATCATCTGCCTCAGCATTTTCTTCATCATCATGAAGATCGGCTGTGATCTCATCGATAAGATGAGACATATTAACACCGTATTCGATGGACTGATCCGATATAAAACGAAGCTCGGGAGTATTTCTCATATTCATGTTATGAGCAAGCTGGCTTCTAAGGAAAGGAGCCGCACTCTTAAGACCTCTGATGGTATCCTGCTGAGCCTTCTCATCACCTAAGACACTGATAAACACTTTTGCGGTCTTAAGATCGGGAGCTACTTCAACATTAACGATGGTAGTCATGGGAGACACTCTGGGGTCCTTAACTTCCATCCTTATCAGATTACTTAATTCCTTCTGAACTTCCTGGTTGATCCTTATATTTTTAATACTGTTTTTTCTCATATTCTAGTCTTTCCTTAATCTAATGCTTTCAACTTTTTTCTCCGGTTCACTGCCGCATCCGGTAACACAAAAACATATGATCAATAAAACAAAAGCTATTTTTTTCATGTATCCTCACCTTTTAATATAGTGATATTTTATACATGATAATTATATAACATTCAACATAAAATGTATACTACATTTTATTCTTACCCAACTTTATTATTCATTTGAAATATTACGTATGCTGTGGTGCGGTGTCATGGTTTACCAAGCAAACTGAATAAACAGATTGTGTCGGAACGACCTGTTCTATAAGGAAACTTTAAGTGAGCATTAGATGCACTACGATATTATCGCATCTAAACAAGGCAGAAATCGGTTAACCAAACCGATTTCTGAGTGTAGCACAAGTGAGCCCGGTATCAAGCGGGCTCACGATTGCAAACGTCCGTAGTGAAGATGCAGGATAAGATCGTAAAGTGCATCAATGCGAACGATGATATGTTTCCTTATGGACAGGTCGTTACTACACAATCGTAACTTAAATTACGAGGCAACATGACACCGCCCACAGCCGTATATTTTAAATGTTATTAGGTTCTCGGTACCTCAACCATCTTGTAGAACTCGATCTGATCAAGTTCAGCCAGATCGGTGAACTTCTCAAATACAAGACCGCATTCGTAACCTGCAGCTACTTCCTTAACATCATCCTTAAATCTCTTAAGCGATGACAGAGGACCGTCATAGATCTGCTTACCTTCACGGGAGATCCTAGCTGAACATCCACGCTCGATCTTACCATCAAGAACGAATGAACCTGCGATAACACCAATCTGTGAAGCCTTGAACAGCATACGAACCTCAGCATGAGCGATGATACGCTCCTCGTATACAGGCTTAAGCATACCCTTCATAGCTGCTTCAATATCATCTATAGCATTGTAGATAACCTTGTAAAGCTTGATCTCAACACCTTCATGCTCAGCAATATCCTTTGCTGTATTATCGGGCTTAACGTTGAAACCGATAATGATCGCATTGGATGCACCCGCAAGGTTAACGTCTGACTCGTTGATATTACCTACACCGCCGTGGATAACGCGTACCACAACTTCCTCGTTAGAAAGCTTAACAAGACTCTGCTTAACTGCCTCAACCGAACCCATAACGTCGGCCTTGATGATAAGATTAAGCTCTTTGACATTACCGGCTTCGATCTGTGAGAAGAGACCATCAAGACTGAGTCTGGCCTTAGTCTCGGAGATCTTCTGCTCCTTGCTCTGAGCGATAAATGCCTCAGCGATGGTCCTTGCTTCCTTCTCGTCAGCTACAGCCATCATGATCTCGCCTGCATTGGGTACTTCATCAAGACCCTGGATCTCAACAGGTGTTGAAGGAGTAGCCACCTTAACACGTCTGCCCTTATCGTCGATCATAGCACGGATACGTCCGTGTGAAGCACCGATAGCTACGTAATCGCCTACATTAAGTGTACCCTTCTGTACAAGTACGGTAGCAATACAACCCTTACCTCTGTCACGCTCAGCCTCGATAACGATACCACGTGCCTTACGGTTGGGATTAGCTTTAAGTTCAAGCACATCTGCGGTAAGAAGTACCATTTCAAGAAGGTTCTCGATACCGTCATGTGTCTTAGCGGATACAGGTACAAATACTGTATCTCCGCCCCAGTCCTCAGCTACTAAGCCGTACTCGGTAAGCTCCTGCTTAACCTTTTCTACATTAGCGCCGGGCTTATCTATTTTGTTTACAGCTACGATGATAGATACGTTAGCTGCCTTTGCATGGTTGATAGCTTCAACTGTCTGAGGCATAACACCGTCATCAGCAGCTACTACCAGGATAGCGATATCTGTGGACTTTGCACCACGCATACGCATGGAAGTAAATGCTTCATGACCGGGTGTATCAAGGAAGGTGATCTTCTCGCCGTTGATCTCTACCATGTAAGCACCGATATGCTGTGTGATACCGCCTGCCTCGTGTGAAGTAACATTTGTAGAACGGATGGCATCAAGAAGTGATGTCTTACCATGGTCAACGTGACCCATAACGCAGACAACAGGAGGACGCTTGATAAGAGTAGCGGGATCTTCCTCTGTCTCCTTTAAGAGTTCTTCTACTACGTTAACCTTAGCTTCCTTCTCACACATGATCTCATAATCAAGTGCGATCTCCTCAGCCTCTTCAAATGTGATCTCTGAGTTCTGGTTTATCATCTTGCCGGCTAAGAAAAGTTTCTTAACGATAGCACCGGCATTCTGCTTCATCTTATCAGCAAGCTCTTTGATGGTGATAACCTCGGGGATGGTGATAACCTTGATATCCTCTTCCTCTTTAACCACCTGCTTAACAGGCTTCTGGAATGCACCCTTACGGTTGGGATCTTTCTTAAGATTTACATTCTCGTCATCATAATCACGCTTGTCTTTTTTATCTTTACCTTTATTCTTATACTTACCTGCACGGTCGTTCTTGTCGATCTGTGCACCAAGCTCACTCTTTAACTTGCCGTCGGGACTGGGCTTTGAAGGACGCTTGGTAGCAAAAGGCTTACGTCCGTCATCATCCTTATCCTTATCGCCAAAGCCTGCGGGGCCGCCCATACCGCCACGTCTGTCACCGAAAGGAGCCTTACCGCCCTGGAACTTGTCTCTGTCACCGAAAGGTCTCTGACCTTGTCCCTGACCACCGGGTACATTTCTGTCTCTGAAAGGAGAACGATGCTCACCGGGTCTGCCCTCGCCGGGTCTTCCGTCACGTCTGTCGGGTCTACCTTCACCGGGTCTTCCGTCACGTCTGTCAGGTCTGCCTTCACCGGGTCTTCCGCCCTGTCTGTTAGGATCAAAAGGACGCTTTTCGCCGTTTCTCTCAGGTCTTCCCTGTTGCTGCTGTGCGGCACGCTTTTCCTTAATGGCCTGTTCTTTATCCTTTGCAGCTGCAAGACTTTCAAAGATATTGCCGACGATCCTGGGCTGAGGCTCGTTGCTTTCAGCCTTCTGGGGCTCTGATGCCTTTTCTTCGACAGGCTTAACAGCTTCATTATTTACATTTACAGCCTTGTTTTCAGCTGCATTGGCTACGGGTGCCTTATCAGTATTTTTAGATATATCTGTACCTATCTTGGTGCTTACATCCTTATCGCCGGGTACAGGAGGAGCGGGTCTCTTCTGTAAAGGAGAACCGTCCAGCTTAACGATCTTTCCGTTTTCATTAAGTTTTAAAGGAAGCGGCTTTCCATCTGCTCCGATAAGTCTTCCTTCCTTACCGATCCAGTAAGGGGTTTCCTTTCCGCCCTTACCTATAAGTTTACCTGCGGGAGGACGTCTCTTTCCTGCCTTGGCAGGATCGGCTGCTTCAGGTCTTGCAGGTCTGTCAGTCTTCTCAGGTGCGGGCTGTTTAGCCTCCTGCTTAGCCTCAGTTTTCTCTTCTGCCTTTGCTTCAGCCTTAACTTCGACCTTTTCCTCTACCTTCTTCTCGGGCTTTTCCTCTGCCTTTACTTCAGGTTTCTTATCAGCCTTTGTATCACTCTTTTTTGTATCTTTATTGGACTTACTGTAATGAGCTCTGACATAATCCGCATCCTCATCCGATACACCGCTCTGATGGCTCTTTACTTCCACACCTTTTTTAACGAGCAGGTTGATAATATCGGTATTAAGGGTCTTTGAATCCTTAGCCAGACCTTTCTCTACCAATTCTCTTGCCAGTTCATAAATCCTCATTTTGGCCATTCTGTAAAAATCCTCCAATTGTTATTAACAAATAGTATAATTATCTTCTTTTAATAAATTAATGATCTTTAATGCAAGACCTTCGTTATTCACGGAAACACATGCTCTAAACTCATAACCGATCGCTTTTCCGAGTTCTTCCTTGTTTCCGAACTCTGCATAAGGCACTTTATAATATGCTGCCGAATCTCTGAATTTCTTCTTTGTATTATCCGAAGAATCTGTGGCTACTATCACAAGACTTGAAAGTCCCGTTTTTATGTGCCTGTCGGTCTGGAACTCCCCCGAGCCGATATTTCCGCCCCTTCTGCATAAGCCTAAAAGGGAATAGATTTTAGGACCATTCATATTCATTCCTTAGTTTCTCAAGTATTTCCTGAGGTATCTGAGTTTTAAGCGACCTCTCTAAACCTTTGGTTTTTACTGCTTTTTCAAAACATTCAAGTTTATTGCAGATATAAGCGCCTCTTCCGTTCTTTTTACCGGTGGCATCCAGACATACATTTCCGTCCGGCTCCAAAAGGACTCTTATCAGTTCCTTTTTGCTCTTCATCTCACCACAGCCGGTGCACTTCCGAAGCGGGATCTTTCTGACCTTTACTGCCATTTATCGCTCCTTTTTAGTTCTCTTCGTAGTAGTAATACTCTTCCTCATCCTCTGTACTCTGTGACTCAGGCTTGATATCGATCTTATATCCTGTAAGTCTTGCTGCAAGTCTGGCATTCTGGCCTTCCTTACCGATTGCAAGAGAAAGCTGGTAATCGGGAACGATTACTCTTGCCCATTTCTCATCGGGATAAGCGTCTACCGAGATAACCTTTGCGGGACTTAATGCATTTTCGATAAGAACTGCGGGATCGTCGCTCCAGTTGATTATATCGATCTTTTCTCCGCCGAGTTCTTCTACTATATCATTAACTCTGTCGCCGTTAAGACCTACACATGCACCTACGGGATCAACGTCGGGGTCTGATGAATATACAGCCATTTTTGTACGCTGTCCTGCTTCTCTGGCGATGGACTTGATCTCAACGATACCGTCGCTTACTTCGGTAACGGTCTCTTCAAACAGACGCTTTACAAGTTCCTTATGATTTCTTGATACTGTGATCTTGGGACCGCGTGTGGTATCCTTAACTTCGATAACATATACCTTAATTCTGTCATTTAATCTGAAATGCTCTGTAGGTATCTGCTCGCTCTCGGGAAGGATAGCATCGGTCTTTCCAAGGTTGATGGCAATGTTTCTGCCGTTGTAACGCTGTACTGTACCTGTTACGATCTCATGCTCACGTGAACTGAACTGGTTATATATAACCTTTCTTTCTTCCTCACGGATCTTCTGTACTACAGCCTGCTTAGCCTTCTGTGCTGAAATACGAAGGAAGTTCTTAGGTGTAACTTCGATATTAACAACATCACCGACTTCAAGTTTCTTTCTGGGGAACTTCTGCTTTGCTTCCTCTAAGGTGATCTCAACAAGGTCATCCTCAACCTCATCAACGATGGTCTTTTCAGCGTATACGTTAACCGCACCGTTTTCCCTGTTGATATTAACCTTTATGTTATCAGTTCTTCCGAACTGATTCTTGCAGGCTGCAAGAAGTGAATTCTCTATAGCCTCCAGTAATATGTCCTTACTAATATCTTTCTCCTTCTCGATCTCATTTAATGCATCGATCAATTCCTTATTGCCACTCATTTTTTTCCATTATCCTCCTTATATTTTAATGTGTAATATTTTTATGCTAAACACTTCTTCAGAAGTCAAAGTGCAAATTAATTTTAGAAATCTGCGCCAGATCAAGTTCTATATCCTGACCGTCTACTTCAAAAATGAAATGCTCGTTTTCATAAGATTTCAAAACACCGGTAAATTCTTTTCGTTTGTCCGGAAGAGCTTTATAAAGTCTGACATCTACTTTTTCACCGATATTCTGCAGGAAATGCTTCTCCTTTTTAAGTTGTCTTCCGAGTCCCGGTGAGCTTACTTCCAGTATATATGCGTTGGGAATGAAGTCTTCTGCATCAAGCTTTTCTTCAAGTCTCCTGCTTACCAGTTCGCAGTCATTTATCATGATGCCGCCTTCTTTGTCGATATATGCTCTTAAGTAATAATCAGCACCTTCTTTTACATATTCGACATCGACCAGCTTAAATCCCAATTCTTGCAATATGGGTTCAAGCAGCCGTTCTGTGTTTGATTCGTAAGTTTCTTTGTTAGCCATGTAGTCCTTTCCTTAACATAAAGATTGAGTGGACTTTCGCCCACTCAATTTCTTTAACCTATTAGCAACATACATAAAATATCATATTTCAATTATTTATGCAAGTTATTTTTTAAATATTTTTAGAAAAACAGCACTTTTATGCTATTCTTACGAGTACACTTCAGGTCTCAGCACTCCGACATAAGGGAGATTCCTGTAATATCCGGCATAATCAAGGCCATATCCTACTACGAAATTGTCCTCGATATCGAAGCCGTACATTGTGGGATTAAGGTCCTTCGGATGGCAGTTATACTTGTTAAGCAATGCTACCGTTATGACTGATTTAGCCTTTCTCTCATATAAGAAATCCTTTAAGTAGCTTAAGGTCAGTCCCGAATCAACTATATCCTCTACAATGATAAGGTCTTTTCCGGCTATGTCGTTATCAAAATCTTTCCTCATAATGATCTGTCCGGAGGATTTTACGTCATTGCCGTAGCTTGAAACACTGATAAAATCGAAGAACATAAGGCAGTCCATACTTCTGACCAGGTCGGTAAAAAATACCGAACCGCCTTTAAGCACTGCGGCTACTATAGGGCACTTATCCTCATACATTTCGGAAAGTTTTCTGCCCATCTCTTCTACACGTTTCTTAATCTGATCCTCAGTAAGGAGAACATACTCCACATCATTTTTTTCGCATGTAACGCTCATATAATCCTCCCGATATAAGTATTTTAACCGGCATCAGAACTTATTGTCGTAATAAGCTTCACCACCGGTGGCGATGACAATGCACTCGTCATCCTCCATCTCGTTAAGCATCTCCGTGTATAGCGTACCCGCTATCTTGGACTTCGTCTCATTTACCTGCTGGGCCACATATTCTATGGTATTTCTATCCCTCGTACCCATATATACCTGCATTGAGCAGCTTCGGATTATAGTAGGATAATCCTTGTACATATTCCTAAGGTCATCGATGGATCTTAAGATGAGCGAACAGGATATATCGTACTTCTTTGCGCTCATAAGGATTCTCGGGAAATCGTAGATCTTTCCGTTCTCTGCGAACTCACTCATCATGCAGTGTACCGGATAATCAAGAGGCATACCTGACGCCTTCTTGAAAAGTGTGGTAAATATCTGTGAATAGATAAGTGCCGGGAACTCAGAGTTAACACCGGTATTAGGTCTTACGATGAAAAGGATCCTCTTGGAATCGCCAAGCTTATCAAGCTCTACAGAGTCAAGATCGCCTGAACGATCGATAACACCTGCGGTAACCGCATTGATGATCTTAATGATGGATTCTGCTATCTCCATCTTATCTGTACCTACCATGATACGGAAGTTATCGTACTTGGAAAGGCAGGGATGATCGGGATTGGTGGTATCAACCTCAAGGAAACGTCTGTCAAGATCGTCCACAGGCTTGATCTTCCAGTTATCGCCGGAATCCCCGAATCCGCCGTGCTCCATCTCACTAAGCATCTGCTTAACCATCTTGAAGTTACGGTTGGAGTCATCTGCGAAGTTCTTTACATAGCTTATAAGAGCTTCGAGGAGCATCCTCTTTTCACTTAATGTAACAACATCACTCTCATCTGCTGCAAGAAGTGCATTTGCAACATCGGTGATATCTTCTTCATTATGGATATATACGAAAGGATTGTAATAATCGCTTCGCTCAGGATCCAGACTGTTAATGATCTTTACCTGATAACCGGAACTCTTAAACAGAGCATTAAGGTCATTATAAAGAAGACCGGCCTTATCGGTTACTACATAACTGCAGTTACGCTGAAGGATATTAGGCTTAACATAAAGCTTTGTCTTACCGGCTCCGGCTCCTCCCATTACTATAACATTATTATTATAGCTGTTATTCTCTCTGTATCTCGTTAGTCTCAGTCTGACACTCTCTGAAAGAATAAAGTCATTATCCTCAGGCTCACGCTTTACAGCGAGATGTGAGTAAGCTTTGTTGAAAGCCTTTATATTCCCCCACTTTAAATCTTCAAGACCTCTTTGTTTAGCCATAAACTTTTCCCCCTCATTGGTGTATCTATGATAATAATATCTTTGTACATTATTTTGTGATATTATAATACACCAAATAAGGGGGAACGTAAGCATTATTTTTTTGACATTATTTGCTGAAAAAAATACACTTTTTATAAAAACTCAAAAATGCATGTTAATCATAATAATAAGAACTACCCTCGTATTCATACCTACCGTCATAATCATAATATCTTTCATATCCATCGGTATACAGGTGGATATTTTTACTCATGAATTCCGTTACTTTTTCATCCAAAGTACTGTATTCGGGTATATAGTAAGTTCTGTTTAAGTAACCTTCCTTCATGTTTAAATGTATCTGCAGACGCTTGGTGCTATGACCGAAATAATCATCTTCATCCACACACACATCATCAAAATTATCAATTACAATCTGAAGCAGCTCAACAGTTTTACCAATTCCGGCTTTGCTATAGCTTCTATAATTTGTATATTCGCCTGTTAACGAGTACTCTCCCGATATATTTGCATATGTACAGTCATTTTTATCCGGAACAAATTTCTCTATATTAAATACATCGCAGAACATGCCTATCATAAACACCGCAAGTACTGCAAGGAATATACCGCACTTAACCATATTCTGGCTAAAGACACGGAATTTCTTTTCCACTATCATACAGGATGCCATATATCCTACAAAACCAATGATCAGGATAATGACCATAATACCGATCTTATTTGACGTCATATGTGCCTGCCCGCTTTCGGCCGATATAAACAAAGCTATAAACATTATACCGAATCCAAGAGCGCAAAAGAATGCAAATGCCCACGAGAATATTATCTTTACTGCAGGGAATACCAGGTTATCATCGGTTTTTTCGGATTTTCTTCTGTTATAAAGAAGCATTGCCCCGGCAGTAAGGATCATCACCACTGCAAGTGCCATAAGTACCTTGATAAAAGTCCCTTCCGGATATACATCTCCGGGGCCCGATATATCTAACGACATCTTAGGACTCATATCTGTAAAAAACTCAATAGGCGATAATATATTATAAGTAGAAGTTTCAAACCAGCCGAGTCCGCTTTTTACTCCTACATATAAAATCTCCGAATATACTTCAATCACAGTTTTAAATAACATCCAGACAGTAGCCAGCGCTATATAGCAAAATCCGGCCATGCCTATTCTTCCGCAAATAACAAGTACAATCACCCCAACTGAGAACCAGAACAGGCACTCCGTTGCAGCTACGATCAGCCACTGGGTAAGCTCCCATATACCAAAATAACCGTGCATTGTTGTCTGTATGATCTCTATAACATATATAGAGATCAAAGGGATCATGAACACTATCACGCCGAAAAGATATCTGGTGGCAAACAGGCTCAGTCTGTTAAAAGGAAGTGATTCAAAAAAGTAATGTTTTCTTTTTTTAGTCAGATACCCGAATGATGCGACCGCTATAACTATCCCCAGTACCGCAGCAAAAAAATGATTAGTATCGGCTAATATTTCTACCACTTCTATAACTATATCATAATCATAATCAAGGCTTCTAAACGTACCAACTGCGACAACAGCGGTACACGAAAGAGTATATCCGGCGAGTGCCATAACCCAGATAGGCCAGTGCATTTTGATATCACGTAATATCATATTGAAATTAAAGAATAATTTCTTTGATCCCATAATGCTCACCTCCCAGCTCATGTATAAATATCTCTTCCAGATTCAAAGGTATAAAGTCCATGATAAGAGGCTCGTACTTACTCAGTTTTTCACGGACTTCACTGTCTGAACACTTGGCTATAAGCGTATATACGCTTCCGCTCTTTGTAATAGATAAAGCCTGTATGTCATCGATACTGTTTTCGGTGATATTCGGCATACTGCCTTCCCTGAATGCAAGCTGGATCTTGGATATGCCTTCCTGAAGCGAGAACAGTGATTTCTCTATCAACATCTTCCCTTTATTCATGATACCCACTGTATCACAAATATCCTCCAACTCTCTTAAGTTGTGCGATGACACAAGTACGGTTACCTGTCGTTCCGTTACATCCTGCATTAGCAGGCTCCATATCTGTCTTCTCATAACAGGATCGAGGCCGTCTACCGGCTCATCAAGTATAAATACATCTGCCATGGTGCTCATGGCAAGTATGAATGCTGCCTGCTTCTGCATACCTTTTGACATCTTACGTATTGTCTTCTTGGGATCGATGGATGTAAGTACCGAAAGCAGTTTGTTATACCTGTCGACATTGAAATTAGGATATATTCCTTTATAATATTTCATCATGTCTTTTATATCCGAATTCAAGAAGAAAAACAGATCGTCAGGTATATAGGCTATCCTGCTTTTTATATAAGCATTGTCATATACCTCCTGCCCGTCTATGGTCACTTTACCGCTGTCCTGCCTGTATATACCTGTCAGATGCCTTATAATGGTTGATTTACCGGCACCGTTGGGTCCTACAAGCCCGTACACCGATCCTTTATCCACATGGAGGTCAAGCTGATCGAGTGCTGTAAAACCTTCAAATGTTTTAGTCAGTTTATCTACGCTGATCAAAATATTATCCCCTTTCTATATCATCTCTATACTTCCAAAATCAGGAAGACTCTTCTTATTATAAAGTACATAATCAGCCACATGCTCGCGGCTCTCTCCAGCTATATCAAAATCCTTAAGCACGGTGTCAAGCCTGTCATATATCTCAGCGATATGTTTTCCGGATATTTCATTAACATCTACCGCAAATGAACCTTTGCCCGGCACGGAATATATATATCCGTCATTTTCAAGATCCCTGTATGCACGCTGTATGGTATTCGGATTAATGGCATATTGAGATGCAAGTTCTCTAACCGATGGCATTTTCTCATCTTTTTTGATAAGTCCTGTCATGATCAGCTTTTTAAATCCGTCCACTATCTGTTCATATACAGGTCTCGAATCCCTGTAATTAATACTGATCAATC